>JAKAFQ010000372.1 GCA_021817875.1 Pseudomonadota bacterium | reverse complement strand
GCGTTGATCATGCGGATGACGCAACCGGCGGCTCCCTGCTGCACGAAGGCGCTGACGCGGAAGCGACCGATTCCCGGCGGGGCGATCGCGAAATTGCATTCCTTGGTCGCGTCGAATTCGCGCGACTGGCGGTCGTTCATCAGCGAGCGCACCAGGGTGACGGACTGCTCGGCGCTGAGCGCCCGTTCGCTCTGCGGCCGCACCTCACCGTCGATCTTCAGAGCCGGGGGGAACCCGGCGGTGACGAACAGGTCCGAAGCTTTTCTCTCGACCATCCGTTTGAGGAGATCGTGGATCAGCTTGATGGCTTGATCTCGTTCCACGGCAATGCCCAGCCTCTCAGTCTGTTCGACGCTGAAACCGCGCGCCCGCCCCATCGGCAAGCGCTTGCGCTGCGCCGCTCGCCGCACGATGACCGCTGTGCCCGCGCAGCGGCATTAGCGCTCGCCACGCGACCGCTGCCGTGGCCGGACGCTTCGCGGTCGTCGCGTCGCGCCGGGTCCGGGCCGGGATCCAGCCCGACGGCTGCCGTCGCGGCTCAACCGGCTGCCCGCGCGGCGCATCAAAGTGCATCCTTGTTCTGGGCTTTGAAACGCGCCTCCTCCTTGCTGACGAGTCCCTTGGAGAGAAGCTCCTGCAGGCATTGGTCGAGCGTCTGCATGCCGCTCGCCTGGCCGGTCTGGATGGCGGAGTACATCTGAGCGATCTTGCCTTCGCGGATCAGATTGCGGATCGCGGGCGTGCCGATCATGATCTCATGGGCGGCGACCCGGCCGCCGCCGATGCGTTTGAGCAACGTCTGGGAGATCACCGCGCGCAGCGATTCCGAGAGCATTGAACGGACCATGTCCTTCTCTGCGGCCGGAAACACGTCGACCACGCGATCGATGGTCTTGGCCGCAGAGCTGGTATGCAGCGTGCCGAAAACCAGATGGCCGGTCTCCGCAGCGGTCAGCGCCAGCCGTATGGTTTCGAGGTCGCGCATCTCACCGACCAGAACGACGTCCGGATCCTCGCGCAGCGCCGAGCGCAGCGCCTCGCTGAAGCCGAGCGTATCCCGATGCACCTCCCGCTGATTCACCAGACAGCGCTTGGACTCGTGCACGAACTCGATCGGGTCCTCGATCGTGATGATGTGGTCCGGGCGGTTGTCGTTGCAGTGGTTGACCATGGCCGCGAGCGTGGTCGACTTGCCCGAGCCCGTCGGTCCGGTCACCAGCACCAGACCGCGCGGCAACATGCACAGGTCCCGGAAGATCTTCGGCGCACGCAGGTCATCGAGCGACTGGATCACCGAGGGAATGTTGCGGAACACCGCCCCCGCGCCGCGGTTCTGGTTGAAGGCATTGACACGGAAGCGCGCCAGCTTCGGAATCTCGAACGAGAAATCGGTTTCGAAGAACTCTTCGAAGGCCTTGCGCTGCTTGTCGTTCATGATGTCATACACCATGCTGTGCACCTCCTTGTGCGCGAGCGGTGGCATATTGATCCGCTTCATGTCGCCGTCGACGCGGATCATGGGCGGAACGCCGGCCGAAAGATGCAGGTCCGAGGCGTTGTTCTTGACGGCGAAAGCGAGCAGCTGCGCGATATCGACCATCGGATCTCCGTTCGGGGCGGGCCTGGCTGGTCCAGTGCCGCCGGAGGCTGTCGCGCTCCCGACGGTCGGTGCAGTATAGCGGAGGGGTTCAGGCATCCATATGTTAAGGGTTTCTCAGAATCTGCCAGAGCGGCTGGCGCACATCCGCCAGCGCATCGCGGTGGCCGCGGCACATTCCGGACGATCTGCCGACTCGGTCACACTTCTGGCCGTGTCCAAGACGCAGTCTTCACAGCGGATCCGCGCGGTCGCGGATGCGGGCGTTCGGGACTTCGGCGAGAGCTATGTCGATGAAGCCCTCGGCAAGCTCGAAGCTCTGGAGGACCTGGCGCTCACCTGGCATTTCATCGGCCGGATGCAAGCCAACAAGACCCGGCCGGTGGCGGAGCGCTTCGCCTGGGTGCACGGGCTCGACCGGCTGCGCATCGCCGAGCGGCTCTCGGCCCAGCGTCCCTTCCATGCTCCGGCGCTCAATGTCTGCATCCAGGTGAATCTGTCCGCGGAGGGCACCAAGGGGGGCGTGGCGCCGGCGGACCTGCCGGCCCTTGCGGCGCAGGTCGCCAGCCTGCCGCGCCTGAAACTGCGCGGGCTGATGTGCATTCCACCGCAAGAAGCCGATCCGGCGCGCCAGCGCCACTGGTTTGCGATGCTGCGCCGGCTGCAGGAGCAGTTGCGCGCCGGCGGCGCGGACTGCGACACGCTGTCGATGGGCATGAGCGCAGATTTCGAGAGCGCGATTCTGGAAGGCTCAACGGTGGTGCGCATCGGCACGGCCCTGTTCGGTCCACGGCCGGTCCATCCCTGACTCAGTCCGACGAATGCGCTACGGTGCCGATCGGCAGCCGCTACAATCCGCCGCCTGTGATGCCTTCCCCTGGCTGAGGTCAGAGGAGTTCCAGGATCCGCAGGCCGTCGGTCCAGTCCGCTCACGCACCATGCATGCCTACCTGACGCACGCTCGCAATCGAGACCCCCATTCGGGGGCATCGGCCTCCACGGCCGACAGACCGCGTGGAGAGCCGCTGTGCCCCGGCCGGCCGCCGCAGGGCTTACCGGCTGATGAGCTGTATATTGTCACAGTTTGGCGCGCCCCGGACCCTTGGTCGGGGCACGTGTCGTGCGGCCTCGGCGCCCGTGGCCCGGTAGCGGAGATCAGCCGATGAATGTCGACCTGGCGATCCTCGGAGGCGGCAATATGGGGCGCGCACTGATCGGAGGACTGCTGCGCCAGGGGATGCGCCCCGAACGAATCGCCGTCGGGGAAAGCCGGGAGGATTCCCGGGAAAGCCTGTCGCGCGAGTTCGGCGTCACCGTCACCGCGGACAACCACGACGCCATCCGCCGCGCCGCGGTGGTGGTCATCGCGGTCAAACCCCAGGATGTGCGGACCGTCCTCGCCCCGCTCAGGATGCAGTTGGAACGATCGCATCCCATCTGTGTGTCCATTGCGGCGGGCGTGCGCACCCGTGCGCTGCGCCAATGGTGCGGAACGGGCGTTCCGGTGATCCGTGCCATGCCCAACCGGCCCGCCCTGGTCGGCGCCGGAATCACTGGATTGTTTGCGACCGCGGAGGTCGAGGCGGCCGAGTACTCGCTGGCCGAACAGGTCATGCGCTCGGTCGGCGAGGTGGTTCGTGTCGACACGGAAGAGGCGCTCGACGTGGTCACCGCGCTTTCAGGCAGCGGTCCGGCGTATTTCTTCCGGCTCGCGGAACTGATGGAACAGGCGGGCATCGCTCTGGGGCTGGAGGCGCATGCGGCACGGCGGCTCGCCATCGCCACCTTGCACGGCGCGGGTTTGCTGGCACACGATGGCGATGGAGACCTCGCGCGGCTGCGCCAGGAAGTGACGTCCAAAGGCGGCACCACCGAGGCGGCGTTGCGCACCCTGGACGCTGCCGGGCTGAGCGAGATCGTGTCGCACGCCATCGAGGCGGCCACCCGGCGCAGCCGTGAGCTCGCCGAACAGTTCGGTCCGGCGTGAACGGAGCATCGTCACACCCATGAGCGCGCTGATCTACATCATAGAGACGCTGCTGTCGCTTGCACTGTTCGTCGTGCTGGCCCGACTGCTGCTGCAATTGACCCGTGCCGATTTCCGCAACCCGCTCTGCCAGGCCGTGGTGCGACTGACCAATCCGCTCATCGTGCCGCTGCGGCGCGTACTGCCGCCTATGGGCAAGGTGGACACGGCTTCCCTCGTCGCGGTTGTCCTGGTCGCCGCGGTGGAGGTGGCGATCCTGTTCGCGCTGCAGGGCATTACCTGGGCCGGACCCTGGATGTGGCTGCACGCCGTGGCGCTCGAGATCGCGCGCACGCTGCTTTGGACCTATTTTTACGCCATTATTCTCTATGCACTGCTCAGCATGGTGGCACCGGGAGGCTATTCCCCCCTGCAATCGGTGCTGAGTTCGCTGTGCGAACCGGTGTTGCGGCCTTTTCGCCGGCTGATCCCCGCGATCGCCGGCATCGACCTGTCGCCGCTCTGGGCGTGCATCATCATCCAGGCCGTGATCATTCTGCTGGGCTCGCCCGCTTTCTGACGGATCGCCGGGGAGGCGAGCGTGCCGGACTGGTACGAGCTACGTGGACCGGACTGCCTGCTACACGTGAGAGTTCAACCGCGTTCCTCGCGTGAAGGCATCGACGGCGTACGTGACGGCAGGCTGCGCGTACGGGTTTGCGCACCACCGGCCGACGGCGCCGCGAATGAAAGGCTGCTGCGCCTGATTTCTCATGCACTTGGCGTGCCCAAGACACACATTTCTCTCGTCCGTGGCGCGAAAAATCGCGACAAAGACCTCCTGGTGCACCGCGCAGACGCGGCTGGGCGCGATATCAGCTCTTTGGCGCCGGAAAATCGGGGCCCGGCAGTGTCGGACCGTCACGCATCCGGACCACAAGCGCGAAAACCTTGAAAAACAGCCGTTTCAGCGCGCACCTGAACGAAAAAATCAGTTGCGCGAGCGCGCCCATGTGCTATTTTCCGCGGCGATTCTCAATCGGGCGTGGCTGCACAACAGCGCGCACAATCTTTCACTCGAGGAGTGGCGCAAAATGGCGAAAAAGGGTAGCGCTCCGACCAAGTCGGAAGTCCTGACTCAAATTTCCAAAGATACGGGGCTCTCGCGAAAGCAGGTCGGCGGTGTGTTCGATTCGCTCAATGGCGTGATCAAGAAGAGCCTGCGCAGCAACGGCCTGTTCACCATGCCGGGGCTGCTGAAGATGAAAGTCGTCAAGAAGCCGGCCACGAAGGCGCGCGAGGGAGTCAA
>JAKAFQ010000371.1 GCA_021817875.1 Pseudomonadota bacterium | reverse complement strand
TACCGTTCTGGGTCAAGGCTTCACTTCTTCCTCGGTAGTGCAGTGGAACGGCAGCGCCAGAACGACCACCTACGTCTCGACGAACGAACTGCTCGGGCAGATTTCCGCCAGCGACATTGCTTCGCCCGAAACAGTTTCGGTGACCGTGCAGAACCCCGCAGCCGAGGGCGGGACTTCGGCAGCGCTGCCGGTCACAGTTGCGCCACCCCTCAAGGACGCGGTCGCGTTTCAGATCAACCCAGAGCACTCGGGGGCCGTCAGCTTCAATTCCGTGACGCTTCCCACGACGAGCGCCTGGAGCGTCGATGTCGGCGGTTCGCCATCCTACGCCCTGATCGCGGACGGCAAGGTGTTCGTAACGGTGAGCTCTTCGAGCGCCAGCGAACTGATTGCACTTGATCAGTCGACAGGAGCCACTGTCTGGGGTCCTGTTTCCATCACGGGTCCGGCCAACGCCGCCTACGACAACGGAATGATATTTGTGATCACTCCGACGTCCAATGCCGCGGAGATCCAGGCCTATGACGCGAACACGGGCTCGCTGAAATGGAGCACGGCGCTCACCGGCCAATACGGCTTCACGTCCGGCCCGACGGCCGCCGACGGCTACGTGTTTACCGGTGGGTCGGGATCCGGGGGCACGCTCTATGCGCTGGCGGAAGCGAGCGGCGACATCGCATGGACCCGACCGGTGGCCAATGGGGATGACAGCACACCGGCGGTAACGTCCGACGGCGTCTACGTCGTCTATCCGTGCATGACTTACGACTTCCGGCCGGCGACAGGCGAGTCCATCTGGCAAAACGACACTGGTTGCGATGGAGGCGGCGGCGCAAGTCCGGTTGCGGCGAACGGTATCCTCTTTGCTCCAAACGGAGTCGGGACTTACAACGGGATGCAGTTCGATGCCGAGACCGGCGCCAATCTCGGTACCTATACGGCGGATGATCCACCGGCCATTGGCGCTCAGACGGGCTACTTCCTGCAAGGCGGCACGCTGCGCGCGATCAATCTGATCTCGAATACGGTGCAGTGGAATTTCGCCGGCGACGGTGGCCTGACGACCTCGCCGATCCTGGTCAACAACTATGTCTTCATCGGTTCTTCATCCGGCAACCTCTACGCACTGGACGGGGCGAGTGGCGCGATCGTGTGGCAGGTGAACCTGGGCGCAGCGATTCCCTCGGGTGCCGGCTGGGGCGCGGGGATGCCGCTGTCTGGGCTGTCCGCGGGCGACGGTCTGCTGATTGTCCCGGCGGGCACCTCGGTGACGGCTTATACGCTCTCGACCAATCCATAGGTGCCGGTCGCACGGTCTGCGCACCACGCGGCCGACCGGACCAGTACCGTGATCCGTGAGTCCGACGCCATCGCACGAGCGAAAGCGTAAGCAGGCTCAGGATCAAAAATTGCCTTCTGAATAGAAGACTTGGCGCAAGAACTTCGACTAGAGCTTTAATTCGATCGAGCCCACCAGTCCTGTGATTACCGCCAACGGGTCAGCGGGCGACGGGTCAGGACACGCCGACAACGCACCGCTCGACACCAAGACCATATGCGACGACGTCGGCGGTCGCTGCCTCGCAGTGCACGCCGGTTGCGGGACACATCCGAGCCTGAACGGCGCACCGGGCTGGGGTTTTCGGTTGACGAGATACCGGACCGCTTCGGCGAGCGCCGCCACACCCGCCTGGGCCCGTTCGATCAGCGGTTCGAGGAAATCCTTCGGGTCCGCCGGCGCCGAGAGGCGCCGATGGTGGGCGCTGCCGTGTTTTCGCCACGGTGGCTCGGGAATGAACGACGGCTCGCGGCTGCGGACGCTGACGCTGTGTTCGATCCAGACCATGCCGGTGCGTAGCGCCCGGCACAGCCGCAAGGCCGGCGCTACCGGCCCCTCAGCCCTTGGTGCCCCATGAGAGCACCTGTGGCATGACATCGCGTGCGAACATGCGCATGGAACGCTCGACGATGGGCTGCGCGAGGCCCGGGTGGGTGAACTGGATGGACATCTCGTCCATCGGCAGGTCCTTCCACTGGCCGAGGACCTCGAGCACGTCTTTGGGCGTGCCGGCGGCGATCGGCAGGCCGTAGGCCAGGGCGTTCTCCGGCTTGCGGAACTCTCCCAGCGGCGCCAGCGGCATCGACATGCCGCGGCGGTTGTAGAACTCGACCGCCCAGTGCATCGATTCCTCGGCTTCGTCCCAGGCCTGGCTGCGCGATTCGGCAACGTGGACGAAGATGGGTCCCGAGACCATGCGCACGTCGGAACGTTTGCGGCCGTACTGCGCGAGCATCTTCGGGTAATCGATCCAGTCGGGCCCGTGCAGGGCGGAAGCGATGTTGTAGCCGCGCTCGGCGGACTTGTGCCAGCTCTTCGGACCCATGATGGGTGTCGTGTAGATGGGCGGCATCGGCTTCTGCACCGGGTACGTGGTCACGCACACGTCGTCGAAGTGGTAGTACTTGCCGTGGTGCGTGACGCGCTCCTCGGTGAACAGCCGCTGGATCACCTCCAGCGCCTCGTAGGTGCGGCTGAATCCTTCCTTGGGATCGATGCCGAAGGCCTTGCATTCGATAGGCATCGGACCAGCGCCGACCGCCAGGTCGAAGCGGCCGTTGGAGAGCACATCGAGCGTGCCGATCTCCTCGGCGACCTTCAGCGGGTGGTGCAGGGCGAGCAGCAGCACATAGGTGCCGATGCGGATGCGCGTCGTACGGGCGGCAATGGCCGCCAGCACGGTCATCGGGCAACCATTCCAGTTGTCTTCGGCCAGGTGGTGTTCGGAGAGCCAGACACTGCGGAAGCCGAGTTGCTCGCAGAGCATGCTGATGGCGAGGAACTCGTTGTACAGGTCGGTGAGTGGGCGCGGGCGATTCGGCAGGTTGCGGATCGCGCCGGCGAGGCTGACTTGCATGGAACGCTCCGTTGGCGAGGACCGTTGAGCGTGTCACTTCATGCCGATGCCGTCAATACCGGGCCGTGATGCGCCGACGCGCACAGCCGGTGGCATCGGCATTGGGTTGCCTGTTGCCAGCCGCGGCCCTGCCATGATCGCGGACGCGCAATGCCGCCTGGACACTCGCACGTGCGGCTCGGCACGGGAAGCACCGGCACGCCGCTCTGCCTCGAGCGGACAGTCGGGATCGCCAGCGCCGCGCATCCTGCGCGATCCGGCCGGAGCGCGCCGGTATCGGTCGTTCGGCGCGACGAGGGCAACGCATCATGCGCATCGGCCCAGGCGTCGTCGCAGTCGTCGGGTTCGCGGCGGGATCAGGGGCGGCGACGGCCGCGCACCGCAAAGACGATTCGGCCGTGACTTGCAAGGGCGTGAGGGGCGCAGGCCCGCACTACCTGACGGAATTCAACATGGCCTACGGCACCAGGACGAAGAACGAGCAGGATCGCTCCGTCGACCGCAAGACGGTCGAGGCCGACCACACAAACGCCAGCGGCGACGAAAACGTGAAGCCGTACGCCGGGGACGGCGTCAAGGAAATCCCCGACTGAGGGCTGCAGCGGTCGGGCAAGTGGCCGCGGGTCCTGAACAACACGCAGCGCCAAGTGCGGTCGGCAGGACGGACCTGGAACGAGTTCGAGCTCCGGGACACCGAGGACCCGACGGTCCTCCGGGCCGAGACCGACGGCGGCACACCGGGCCTCAATGGCCAGCCGCCCGGCCATGGGCACCACATCGACCCGCTCGTGATCGTCCCCGGAGTCCACTGCTGCGGCATCAAGCAGCCAACGCCGCATGATCTGGGCTTTGCGGATGCGGCCCGGCCGGGGAGTCAGTCAGCGGCGGGACCGGACCGGCCCCGCGGGGCGGCTCAGCGTCGGCGGTGGGTGGCGGCGACGCGAGCCACCTGCTCGTAGAGACCGCAGAGCAGATTGAACGTCTGCGCCGCATCCTTCAGCCGCTCCTGCAGTTCGGGCAGCGCCTCGATCGCACCGATCAGCAGGCTGCGGCGCAGGGTGCCGTAGGCCTCGGTCACGCGCCGTCCCTCTGCGGTCACCTCGTAGGTCACGCCGGCGCGCCCCGCCCCATGGCGCGCGACCAGGCCGGCGCCGATCAGCTTGCGCAGCGAATATTGAATATTGGGAATGTCATCGCGGTTCGTCAGCCGCGCGAGATCTTTGATCGACTTGGGGCGGTCGTTCATCCGGATCAGGTGCAGAAGGGCCGTTTCCGCACCGGTCGCCGCGACATCCACCACTCCAGCCAGGCATTCCGCCTGCCAGCGGTTGAATCCTTCGTAAGTCCGCATCAACGCGAATTCGACCTCGGTGGTGTCGATCTCGGTATCACTTTGAGCCAGATGCCAGTGGTAATCCAGCGCCTGGCTCGAGTGGTCTTTCTTGCTCAATGGCTTGCGAATCACGTCGGCATCCGGTTTGAGGAAAGTCTGGCAGGCGGGAACCGTTGACACAATGCGAAAATAAGATAGACTTTTTATCATAAAATCTATCGAAGCGCGGGGGCACGATGGCTGGCAATCCGATGTATGCGAAACGGCGGTTCCTGCTGGGGACCTTCTCGTCCAACTGTTCTTCGGGCATGACGGTGACCAAGGTGCCGGAGCGCTGGAAGAACAGCTGGGAGAACAACCTCAAGCTGGGACGGATGCTCGATGCGGCGGGCATCGACTTCATGCTGCCCATCGCGCGCTGGATCGGCTACGGTGGGGAGACGGACTTCCACGGCGGCGTGCTGGAAACGGTGACCTGGGCCGCCGGACTGCTGGCCTCGACCGAGCGGATCGCGGTGTTTGCCACCATCCACACCGCGGCGAACAACCCGGTGGTGGTGGCCAAGCAGATCGCGACCATTGACCAGATCGGCGCCGGACGCGCCGGACTGAACATCGTGGCGGGTTGGAACAAGCCGG
>JAKAFQ010000370.1 GCA_021817875.1 Pseudomonadota bacterium | reverse complement strand
CTACAACCAAGCGGCGAAATTCCGCTACATGTTCGGCGGCAAGGCGGAAACGCCGGTGGTGATCCGCGCGATGGTCGGCGCCGGGTTCCGCGCGGCCGCGCAGCACAGCCAGATGCTGACGCCGATCTTCACGCACATTCCCGGACTGAAGGTGGTATGTCCGAGCACGCCATACGACACGAAGGGGCTGCTGCTGCAGTCGATTCGCGACAATGATCCGGTGATCTTCTGTGAGCACAAGAATCTGTATGCGCTCGAAGGCGACGTGCCGGAGGCGCCGTATGCGATTCCGCTCGGAGAGGCCAACGTCGTGCGCGAGGGCAAGAGCTGCACGGTGGTTACATATGGCCTGATGGTGCATCGTTCTCTCGATGCGGCCGCCGCCCTGGCCAAGGAGGGAATCGACGTCGAGGTCGTCGATTTGCGCACGCTCTCGCCGTTGGACACGGATACGGTGCTCGAGAGCGTCGAGAAGACCGGTCGTCTGGTGTGCGTGGATGAGGCAAGCCCGCGTTGCAACATCGCGACCGACATCTCCGCGTTCGTTGCGATGAACGGGTTCCAGTCGCTCAAGGCGCAGATCGAGCTGGTCTCGCCGCCGCATACGCCGGTGCCGTTCTCGCCGACGCTCGAGGATCTGTTCATCCCCGATGCGGCCGCGATCGGCAAGGCGATCAAGCGGACAATGAACGGGAGGAAGAACTGATGGCGGGCATTACGCCGATTGTCATGCCCAAATGGGGTCTGTCGATGCGGGAAGGGACCCTGACCAGTTGGCTGGTCAGCGTGGGAGATACGATCACCGTCGGGATGCCGATTCTCGAGGTGGAGACCGACAAGATCTCCAACGAAGTCGAGGCGGCGGATGCGGGCACGCTGCGCCGTAAGGTGGCGAACGAAGGAGAGGTCCTGCCGGTCAAGGCGCTGCTCGGCGTGCTCGCCGGACAGGATGTCAGCGACGCGGACATCGATGCGTTCGTCGCCGCCTGGGTCATGCCGGCGGTCGAGGATGCCGCGGACGGCGAGGCGTCGGTGTATCAGTTCGCCGAGGTCGAGGGGATCCGCGTGCGCTATACGCGCCGCGGGCCTGCCGAGGGGACTCCCGTCGTGCTGATCCACGGCTACGGCGGCGACGCGGACAACTGGATGTTCAACATCGATGCGCTCGCGGAGCGCGCGCCGGTGCTTGGTTTCGACCTGCCCGGACATGGCTCCTCGTCGGTGAAGCTGCCGGGCCGGTCGGTTGAAGCGCTGGCGCGGTTCAGCGCGGCTTTTCTCGACGCACTGGAAATCGGCCGTGCGCACTTCGTCGGACATTCGCTCGGCGGTGCGATCGCCGCGCAGATCGCGCTCGATGCGCCGCACCGTGTCGCGTCGCTGACGCTGATCGGCAGCGCAGGCTTCGGCGATGAGATCAGCGGCGAGTACGTGGAGGGCTTTGCCAATGCGGAGTCGCGCAAAGAACTCAAACCCGTGCTGGAGATGCTGTTCGCCGACAGCAGCCTGGTCACCCGCAAGATGATCGACGACGTGCTGAAGTACAAACGGCTCGACGGTGTCGGCCCGCTGCTGCGCGAGCTTGCGGCCGCGCTGTTTCCCGGAGGCCGGCAGACGGCGAAACCGGGGCTGGCGCTCGGACGTGCGGGATATTCCGGACCGGTACAGGTCATCTGGGGCCGGAAAGACCGGGTGGTGCCGGCGGGTCACGCGGATGCGGCCCCGGCGCAGGCCACGAAGGTCCTGCTCGATGACGCCGGGCACATGGTGCAGATGGAAAAATCAGCGGAGGTCAATCGCGCCATTCTTGCGCTCGTCGGGCGGTGAATGGAGTCGGCCGGGCGACTCATTGATGGGAGGAACGGCAATATGGTGATTCTGGAATTTTCGATGTACCCGCTCGGGAAAGGCGAGAGCGTCGGCGCCTACGTCGCTCGTTCCGTCGACATCATCGATCGCAGCGGGCTGCCCTATCAGCTGACCGCCATGGGAACCATCCTGGAAGGGCAGTGGGACGAGGTGATGGCGGTGGTCAACGAGTGCTATCGCGCGATGCGCGTTGATTGCGAGCGCATCGTCGCGTCCGTCAAGATCGATTATCGGGTCAACACCTCGGGCCGGCTGAAGGGTAAAGTGCGGTCAGTGGAGAGCAAGGTCGGCCGTAAGGTCCAGTGCTGAGCTGTGCTGGCGTCGATGGGCGGAAGCCCGTCGCGCCAGACCACAGTCGCTGGAAGTTCGCGTGCCGGTGCGGACGGCCGTGGTACGCGAGCCAGGGATGGAGTGCGAACGTGCGCTCGGTTGGCGCAGAGCGGCGGGCGTACTCAGCGGCATCGTGGTCCGAGCGCATTCGGCGGCTGTTTCCGCCGCCTTCGGCCTCGGCAAGCGCAGTTCGTGATCGACCGCTCCCATACCCTATGGCGATCGGCAGATGCCCCTACGCTGCCGGACGCCGCACTGGGATGTGGTGGTCGCGAACGCCGAGGAAGAAGGCGGCGGCCTTTATGCATCGGGTCGCGGGCCGGTGGTCCGGCGGGAATTTTGCCTGAGTTCGGGCCGTCTGTCAGCTGCGGTACGGGAGGTGTCGCCGCTGCGCCGGTCGGGTGATCGGAATCGGAAACCGTGCGGCGACGCGGCGCAGACTCTGTATCGATGCGGGAAGGCGATCGGGTTCCTGGTGTCACAGGTAGGCGTGCGGCGGGGAGCCTGCCGCAGAATCTGCCGTCTCTACTCCGATTTGCGTCGGACGCCTGCAGCGCGGCGGTCCCGGGAACGAGGGGGAAGAGGAGCACATCGTGCGCCGGTTCCGCGTGGGCCGACAGTGGGTCAGCATGCCGGTGAACGGCCGTGGAGTCGCCGGGGAGCGTACAGTCGGCACGCGGTCGCGCCGACAGGCCTGGGCGGAGCGTTGTTGCCGAGGTGGTTGCCTGCCGCCCAATGCGGCGCCCGTTGACGGGGCGTTCGACGGTATCGAGCAGTGGCGTGAAGGGAAAGTCTCTTGCGACGGGGCGGAGCGCCTGGAGCGTTCCGCAGCGCCAGGCGCAACGGCCTGCCCGGGACGATGCTGCGGCGGCTCGTGCGGCCGCTTTGCGCACCGCGTCGAGCCCGTCGTTGATGGCCTGGGTGAAGTGCAAGTAATGCATGACGAGCGTGGCGTTCGGGCAATGATGCATGATCGCGCGGTGTAGGCCGGGTTCGTGTCGCAGCCGGCCTGCCGGAGCGGTTGCGGCGGGCGCTCGCCCTAGGGCATCGTAGAACCCACTGCGGGATGCGCTGGCTTTCCCGGCCGCGGGCAGCGGCGGCCACAGACCGCACGCGGCGGGGTCTGTCCCCAGGGGAAGCTGGTTGGGCTACGCCCCCGAGCCGTCCCGTGGGCACAGATTTCAATAGATTCAACCACGTGGATTCGCTTCCTCCGTCCTCAATTGCGCGCTGCCAGGGGCCGGCTTGTCGCGACAGACGCGTCCTTGGAACGTGCCCGTGGGCATGTGTCTGTCCCAGTGCGGCCCTGCGATGGACGCAGAGACTGTCACTCGGGGATCCCGTCAGGCCCAAAGCTCCGTTGCGTCAGGTCCGTGCGTCGCTCAAGTTTTTCTCGCGGTTGATTCGACATCTGTCGCAGGATGCACACTCCCGGATGCGACATCCGTCGCACTGACGCATCCTTCCGCGGCCGAACAATCACAAAACCCTGGGTCTTCGGGGAGTCCCACCCGGATCGTCCGTCGCGCGCATCGGATCGTTATCCACTGAAACCGAGGGGCCTGCCCGCCTAATCCGCAATTTGCGCCTGCGCACCGGCTGGCGTTGCTTCCGGCTCTGCCTTGGGTGGCCGCGCAAGGCTCGCAGTCGCTGTCCATGGGAACCGCGCCCTGGCGGTTCGGTTGTCCAGGATCGCCTTGTGTGCACCGGGCGGTGCCGCGTCGCGAATCTGGCACGCGAAATGCAAGGGTCGGTCCGGGTGTAGGGGGTTGGCGCTCGTCCCCGTTGCATCACAGCTTAAGCAGAAATTCGAATCGCAGCGCACCAAAAACCGGGAACGGCACATGTGCCGAGGGGGAATTTAAATCATGAATCAGTCTCACGACTTGAAGTCTCTGGCGGGATCACCGGCGCGCCTGCCTCGGGCGGCCAGGTGCCCGCGACGGACGCCGCTGGCTGCGATGGCACTTGCGGTGCTGGCGGCCGGCGCGCCGGTCGCGCAGGCCGGCAGCGGCGTCACAGTCTTCAAGGACAAGGCAGGTGATTCGATCAGCCTCTTCGGCATCATCGATGCCGGCATGCTGTATCAGTCGAACTCGACCAATGCCAACGGCACGATCGGCTCGAGCATCACCCGGCTCGCCGAGAACGGTCGACGGGAAAGTGAGTGGGGCATCAAGGGCCAGAGCGGCGATCTCGGCATCGGCGGGCATACGACGGCCTTTTTCAACCTGGAGTCGCATTTTTCCACGACCACCGGCCAGCTGTTCGGCACCGGTGACGTGGTCAGCCAGCCGACGCCATTGTTCCGCCGGCAGGCGAACGTCGGATTGACCGGCGACTGGGGCACCATCATCGCCGGCCGGCAATACGGCCCGGCGCTGCTTGCGGACATCGATACCGAGCCGCGGCGCTTCAAGGAGCAATTCTCCAACCTGTATTCATGGGCGTACGGAACCCTTGCGACGAACAACTCATACCTGCTGCCGCAGAACATCAACTCGAACAACGACGTCGGTATCTTCTTCGAGAATGCGCTGCAGTACCGCAATACGTGGGGGCCGGTCACGATCGGTATCATGCATGCGTTCGGTGGCATGAATAATGGGTTCAAGTACAACAGTGTGGATGCGTTCGGCATCACGTACAATGGCCCGATCGTGATTTCCGGGTCCTATCAGCAGATGGTCGACCAGATCACC
>JAKAFQ010000369.1 GCA_021817875.1 Pseudomonadota bacterium | reverse complement strand
CTTGCCCCCATGCACCGGACAGTTGCCGTGTGTTGCCCCAGCGCGCCGTCGCTGCGCTGCCCCGGGAATAGCCGCGGGCGGCTGCGGGATCTGCCCGCTCCCACCCTCGCTCCCGGCGGACCGGATGCTGGCGGATCGTACCGCAAGCCTCGAGAGCGAGACAGATCAAACGCGCGAAGACTTCGTCACGCGCGCATGATCTGCCCGACACCCCTGCGCAATCGGCCGCGTATCCTCAGAACAGCCCGGTGATTTCCCCGCCGACTTCATGACTCAGAGCCGGGGTCGCGTACGAGAACGCAAGATCAAGCCCGTGAGCCTGAGCGACGATGCGGTCGCGATAGATCATCCAGTTCTTCACGGCGCTCACGCTGGTGGACGTGCTTCCACCGATACCCTGCTGAGCGTTCGTCTGGCTCGTCGTGTAGACACCCGCCTGGCGCTGCTCGAGCTGCAGGTCCACCACCATCATGTACGTTTTCTCGCTCAGGAAGTGCCCAACCACACCCCCCACCAACGTTCCCGCGAGCCCGTACGCGGCAGTCGTGCCGGCGTTGCCGTCCGCGGCCGCCGAGGCGAGTGCTCCGCCAAATCCCCCCGCGAGCGCCCCTGCTGCGGTGTTATCCGCCTGCTGCTTACCAACGTAGAGCACATTGTACATCAGCATGTACTCGGCGTCCGTCGGATCGTTCGTGATCCGGTAACCGCGGCTCACGAGGTCCTGGTCGACCAAGGAGTTAAATCCGAGGTTCTGCGCGCTCGAGGTATTGTGCCCCTCGATGAAAACCACGCGCTTATCCGGCGCCACGGGTTGCAGGAAGATGCTACTGCTCATTTGCGCCGAAAGCTGCATGTGGCCGGCGCTGAGTCCGCTTGCACTGGTCCCCTGGGGCGCAGGGCCGGTCGCGCAACCGGCGAGCCCGAGCACGCCGACCGCAGCGATCGCCGCAGCCCTGATCCGAGACTTCTGAGTTTGAGACATTTATCACCCTTTTTGTTGGCGTTTGTGTCAAGACGCACGTCCTGACGGCAGGGGAATCGTCATGACATCCCGTCTGATTTTCCGGGCAGGGTTCACAGTTTCTTTTGCGCCGCGGTGCCGTTCACCGGGCGAACTGACATTTGTTGCCCACGACCGGTTCAGTTCAGCCGGCGGACGGGCATCGGTCCCAGGGGGAGCCGCGCCATTCCTCGGTGTGGCGCGTCAATCCGGATACCCCCCTTCGATCTGACGTCCCGAGTTCTCCGAGGGGATCGGGTTCGGGTCAGGCCGCGACGGCCAGACCGGATGGCTGACGATGGTACTCTGCTTCGAACCCGGCTGGTGACACGCGACCGATGGGATCGAGGAGACCGCGATTGCTGAACCAGTCCACCTCTCGAGTGTGGCGTACTCCACCGGATCGAGACAGCGCCAGGAGCCGCCTGCGTGGATCACTTCGGCCTTTAACAAGCCAATGATCGTCCCGGCGATGGCGTTGTGGTACGAATCACCTGTGGTGCCCACACAGGCGTATCCGCACCGGCATCCTTGAGCCGCTCGCGATAGCGAATCGACAGGTACCGACTCCTTCAGTCGCCATGATGGCTCAGCCCTTTGGCTACCGGGCGAGCGTGCAGAGCGGCGCCAGGCCATCCAGCATCAGCTCGGTCTGCATGCATCGGCCGACTCGCCGGCCCACGATGCGCCGGGCGATGACATCAATCACGAAGGCGACGTATACGATGCCCATCCGGGTGGCGACGCAGGTGGAATCGACGATCCACAGGGGTCTGTCCGGAGGCCGCGAATCCCGAATTGCGCACGCCGAGTGCGCAGCGGCCACCTGGGTTGATTCTTATTGACCCTGCATGACTCCGGTGAACTTACCCGGCATATCCGCTGTCACCACGCTTGAAGCAGCCAGGTACGCGTCGCGGATATTGCCGGATGCGACGCAAGGTGCTGCCTTCTGGAAGGACACCCACAATCCCGTCCTCCAGCGCCGCGATGTCCGCGCATGCAGATTCGCGAGTCGAACCCCCCTCCAGGCCGTGCTCGTACTGCCGAGACGGCAGGCTATCTGCTCCCGGAGCCGCACCCCGTCTGAGCCGGCCATAGGCTGCCCCCGGCAAATCGACGTCCACGTGGCGCAGCAGAGCGGTGCAGCGCTCGTGCGATCAAAAGCACGCCCGCACCCGTTGATTTTGTCTTACGATTGCCGCAGATCACGCAGAGCGCCAAGATGAGTCGTCCAGTTGATCGCATCGTTATGCGAGTGAGTGAAGCCGATTGAGCGCTCAAAATCGACGCATGCCCGGCTGCGGCATGCGGCGATGTAGGTGCGGCGCCAACGGTTCATGGACGTATTGCCTCCCGAGCCATGAACGATGAGCTCGTCGTGGACGGTAATGTCGCCACGCCTCAACGGCAATTCGACGATCTCGTCATGCGGCGAGAGTTCCACGCTGAGCACGTGCGACTTCTCACGATCCTCCCCATGAAGCGGGCGATGGGGCCTCAGGCCCTGTTTCTGCGAGCCCGGTACCACGCGCAGACAGCCGTTCTCGGAATCCGCATCGTCGAGCGCAAGCGAGCAGGTCGCAGTCAGCGTATCGGGCGTGCCGGTCGGCCAATAGCCGAGGTCCTGATGCCAGAAAAATTGGGCGTCGGGCTTTGCCGGACGCTTGGCAAGGAATTGATCATAATCCAACGTCGCATCCGGACCGATCAATTGTCGCGCGATCGACGCCGCGCGTCGCTCGAAGATATTGCCGCGGATCGCCGGCCAATACTTGCGTGGGAGCATCGCGTTCACCAGGCTGAATTCCGTGAACTTGCGATCATAGGGTCCGGACATATCGCAAAAATCACGGTCCATGCCGGGCACTTTGCCGCTGACGAAAGTTTCGAAAGCGGGCTCGATTTGCTTCAGTTCATTCGCAGTCAGCACCGATCTCAGGGTGATATAGCCCTTGGCATGGAAGTCCGCGATTTCAAAATCCGAGAGGATGTAGTCGTCGCCTCGGCGACCATGATTCTCTGGCACCAGTGCTTGTCCATCCGCGTGTCGATGATTACGTGACGATCGGACGGAGAAAAGCCCACGCCATGCGGGCCCGCTCGTGTCCGCCCCTGCTGTGCTCGCTCGCTCGATGGATCCCGATGGTGGCGCGAGCCGGTTCCGCTTCACTCATGACTCCTTGTGCAGTCCAGGGAAGTCGAATGGCGCTGCGGTCAGGCACCTGAGCAACCGTTCGCCTGCGGGATCTGATGTGGCCGACGCCGATTACACCGCTGCGGACGGCGTTGAACATCATGCTCATGTTCAGTCTCACCGCTCAGGTGGGTGCCAGTGGCGGCGCGGATAACGCGGGTTCACACGAAACTGCGGCTGCGAGCCACTGGTCAATGGCCCGAGCGTTGCAGATCGAGTCCCGTTCAGTCATTCCCGGATAGGCGAAGCGTGTCTCACCCCTTTGGATCGCCCGGCTGGCCGCCTCGAGCTGGAAGCTGTAGACATTCCGGCTCTCCGTCACCTCGATCGCTTCGGTCGGTCCACCGAGAGGTGTGATGCGGATCTGCGCCGTTCCTCCATATCTGCCGGACCCGAACCAGAACGAGTCGACTTCGAGTCGACCTCGAGTGCCTTGTATGTGCAGCACATTGTCCTGAGTCAGCGCCACGGAGCAGGACAGCTGGCCGATGACGCCATTCTCGAACGCCACCAGCGCCGTCGAGATTTCCTCCACCCCGGTCGGCCCGTCGCGAGACATCGCTGCGATCTGAACCGGTTCGGCAAGGCCGTTGGAGGTCGTGCATCCTGCGATCAGCCGCGCCATGGACATCGGATAGCCGGCCAGATCCCGCACCGCACCGCCGCCCAGCTCCCTCTTGAAAAGGCGATGCTCGGGCAGGAACACCGGGATGTAGAAGCCGAAGCTGGACTTGATCATCCGCACGTCCCCGAGCACGCCCTCGCGTACCAGGGCAAGAACGCGCGCCGTCAGCGGATGCAGCCGATACATGAACGCCTCACCGAGAAACGTCGCGTGCGCCGAGGCGGCGGCGAACATCTGCTCGACCTGCGCGGCATTCATTCCGGCCGGCTTTTCGCACAGCACGTGCTTGCCGCGCAGGGCCGACTGGATGGCCCACTCGGCATGGAACGGATGCGGCGTTGAGATGTAGATGGCGTCCACTTCCGGATCGGCGAGCAGCGCCTCGTAAACTGCCGTGGCAGCGCAGACCCGCAAAATGCTCCGCCAAGCCGGCGCGGCCGGGATTGCGGGTACCGATCGCGGTCACCACGCCGCAATCAGACCCCGCGGCACCGCGCAGGAATTCACGCGCGATATGGCCCGGTCCCAGAATTCCCCATCGCACCTTGTCATTTGCACGCATCGCTGCTCTCCAACCACGCTCGGTTGACAATCTAATCGGTGCTTAGATAAGATGCAATCCTGACCCACACGGCCATCCACGCAACGCATGACAACGCCCTTCAAATTCGGAGTCTCGCTCTACAGCTTCACTCACGACTTCAGCAGCATCATGGGGCTGGAAGAATGCTTCGATCACGTGGCCGACACCGGTGCCACCGGAGTCGAGATCCTGGCGGACACCCATGTCCTCGGCTACCCCGAACCCGGCACCGATTGGCTCGACCGCTGGTTCGGCCTTCTGGAGCGCTACCGTCTGGAGCCGACCAACCTGTGCTCCTGGGTGGACACCAAGCTGCGCCTTGGAATGTCGCTCACCGTCGCAGAGGGCGCGGCCGAACTCGAGCGAGATCTGCGGCTTGCGGGGCGCCTCGGCTTTAAATTCCTGCGGCCGAAATTTGGCGTCGTTTCCGCGGACCTTGACCCCGACCCCATCTGGCAGGGCGCCGTTGAGCGCGTTCTCGACCTGGCCGAAAAA
>JAKAFQ010000368.1 GCA_021817875.1 Pseudomonadota bacterium | reverse complement strand
GCTCGTGGGCGTGGTACTGTCGGGGCACGCCGCGTGTAGAGCGGCCGCGGCGATCCGCGCTTTGATCGGCGCTTCAACGATCATGTGTGCGATCGCGCCCCCTTGTACGCGATCGATCTGTTGGTCGTGCCGAATTGACGCGAGCAACTGGTCGCGATTCCATTTGTTGTTGCGCACGGTCATCGCGCAGCTGTTCCATCTCCACGCAGGTACTCCCTCGGCCGCCAGAGGCCTGATCTTCGCAAGACAGGCGTCGTAGTACTTCGTCTTGCGCTGCCACCAAGCGTTCACGTCGGTCTGACGTGCGATGCGTGCGCGCCCCCACGCGATGTACCGGGGGATCGCCTCGCTCAGCCTCTTCACGTAGGCCTTCAGGTTTCTCACGATGCGGTTCGCATTGGCCACGGTGTCGAGGGATGTCTGGAGGCTGTTCAGCTTCGCGAGCTGCTGCTGGTAGCCCGAGGCGGACGAGAGGTAGAGCGTGAAGGAGGAGTGGCCCTGTCGGCTGAGGGTCAAGCGACCCCCCTCGAGCGTTCCGACAAAGACGGTGCGAAAGGCCCCGAAGAACCCGGGCGTCTTCAGGATCACGTTGTCGCCGGTAATGCTGCCCTGCACCGTGACGCGTTTGACCTGCGGGCGAGAGCCGCCCTGTTCGACAGTGGTGGCGACCAACGCGCCGCTCAGGTGCCCGCGGGGCGCTTCGACGAGGCGAGCCATGATGACAGCGGCATTCGAGCCGCGCGAGACGTAGTAGCCGTTCACGAGGGATCGGCCGAACCACGAGAATCCCGTGAGCAGGAAGAGGCCGGCCAGGCCGAGTGCGGCGCGGGCCAGTGGCGAGCGGATCAGCTTGTGGTTCCAGAAATCCTTGGTCATCGGGCTGCCCTCGGCGGTCCAGTGCCCCATCCTGGCACGAGGAATCTGGCCAGAAAGCGCCCGAGTTCGCACAATTGAGGGGCCCGCCGGTGTACCCGGTCTCCTTATTATATGTCTTACTACGCCTGATCGCGGTAGGGGCGCCCAGCACTGCGCGCCCCTACCGCGATCAGGCGTGGCTTCGTTCATTGTCGTCACTCCCAGTCAAGGAGCCGGCGGCGCGTTTTCCCTGCGCCCCGCCGGCCCACCACACCTGTCGCTAGAATTGATACCCTAGGCTGAGCGTGGTCTCCGCGGTGTTCAACCCCTGTCCGTGACGGTTGACCAGCCTGCTGAGATAGCGGTAGCGGGCATCGAAGTCCATGAAGAGGCTGTGCGTCATGTAATACCTCGCGCCGAACCCAATGTTGGCCGTATATCCATTGCTGCCCCGAAGCGCCACCGGTGTCGTCCCGACCACGCCACTCAGGGAATGATTGAGATGCGCCCACGCATAGCCGACACCGAGCTGCGTGTACGGCAACAGCGTGTGCCCGCCGAGCTCGAGTCCTGGCGTGACGTACCAAAGTACATCGAGGTCCGTCGTCGTCAGTCCGAGGTTGCTGTCCCCGCCGGCGATGTCGGCGGCGCGACCGGGGCTGTACCCCGCGGAGAGCTGCACTCCCCACTGGCGCGCGAAATCGTAGGTATACCGTCCACCAAAGGTGGGATTATCATTGAGCATTGGGAACCGACCGGACAAGCGTGTATTTGTCAAGCGGTCGCCGGACAGCTCACCGGCATAGATTTGCACATCCTGCGTACCGGGACGCACCTGGGCAAGCGCAGGAACACTCTGCACCGCAGCCGCAGCCAGGATGGCAAGTCCCAGCATGGTGATTCTCATGTTCATGATGTTCTCCTTCCAATCCTGTCGCATCAACGTAGTGGCATTTCGTTGCGCAGCCTACTTCTTGTGGGCTGCCCCGGTGGCACCAACGCATCGTTGGTAGAAGGTGCGTTTCACGATGAAGCATCACCGCCGGCTGCATCGTTCGAGCGTGGTACACACCGCCCGTAAGTGAGCATCTGATCTATCTCGAAAGGGGGAGACGGCGCTGCGGCGCAACCGGTTCACCGTAAACGTCCCACCGGCTACAGGCTGGCGGCGTAGCCGAGCGAGCGGTAATAGGCTGGTGCATGAAGCACCAGAGAAGCGCGAGCTCGGCGCGTAAAGCAGCGGTGGCTCGGGTCGTTCGGACAGATTTCCGTGCGAGATTGCGTATTCCGGACGAACGTGACCGGCCGTTCCGGCCGAACGTGACCACTCATTCCGCTGGAAGGTGACCGATTTTGGGCGTGTGTCCGGAATCGCCGGTCACGATCCCGGAATCCTCGGTCACGTTCCCCCGGAATGATCCCCGCCGGGTCTGCGCTGGACCCCTGACCGCTGGCTAAGCTGCCCGATTTTTACCTCGGGAGAGCCGATGCCAGCCAAGCGGAGTGCCATGCGCAAAATCAAAGAAGTCCTGCGCCTGAAGTTCGAGGCGCGCTTGAGCCACGAGCGGATCGCGGCGGCGACCGGCGTCTCCAAGGGCGCCGTGAGCAATTACGTGCAGCGGGCGATCCAGAGGAGCCTGGGCTGGCCGCTGCCGGCCGATCTCGACGATGCGGCCCTCGAGCGGCTGCTGTTCCCCCAGGTCGCCCAGCAGGAGCAGTACACGCACGCGGATTACGCGTACGTGCACCAGGAGCTCAAGCGCAAAGGGGTGACGCTTCAGCTGCTGTGGGAGGAGTACCACGCGGCTCACGGCGAGCGGGCATACCGCTACAGCCAGTTCTGCTGGCATTACCAGCGCTTTCGCGACAGCCTCGCCCGCTCGATGCGCCAGACCCACCGCGCCGGCGAGAAGCTGTTCATCGACTACAGCGGCGACACCGTCCCGGTGATCAATGCCGTGACCGGGGAGATCCTGCAGGCGCAGATCTTCGTCGCCTCGATGGGGGCGAGCAAGTACACCTACGCGGAAGCGACCTGGACGCAGCAGCTCCCGGACTGGATCGCCTCGCACATCCGGATGTTCGAGCACCTGGGGTGCGTACCCGACATCCTGACACCTGACAATTTGAAGAGCGCCATCAAGAAAGCCTGCCGCTACGAGCCGGAGGAGAACTCCACCTACGGGGACATGGCGCGTCACTACGGCTGCGCAATCATCGCGGCGCGTCCGAAACGGCCGAAGGATAAAGCCGTCGCCGAAAACCACGTGCTCGTGGTGCAGCGCTGGATCCTGGCGCGGCTTCGCAACCGGCAGTTCTTCTCCCTGCCCGAGCTCAATACCGCGATCGCGGAACTGCTCGTCGAGCTCAACCATCGGCCGTTCAAGAAGCTCCCCGGCTGCCGCGCCGAGGCCTTCGAGTCGATCGATCGACCGGCGATGAAGCCGCTGCCGGCCCAGCGCTACGAGTACGCGGAGTGGCTGAAAGCCAAGGCTGGCATCGACTACCACGTGGAAGCCGATGGGCATTACTACAGCGTGCCGCACCAGCTCGTCGGCCAGTACCTGCACGTGCGGATGACGGCCTCGGCCATCGAGTGCCTGTTCAAGGGCCGCCGCGTCGCGGCCCACGTGCGCTCCTACCAGCGTGGGAAACACACCACGCTCCCTGAGCACATGCCCGAGTCGCACCGCCGGCACGCGCAGTGGACGCCGGGACGGCTGCTCGCCTGGGGAGAGAAGATCGGCCCGGGCACGCGCGCTGTCGTGCAATGGCAGTTCGACAACCGGCCGCATCCCGAGCAGGGCTACCGCACGTGCTTAGGGCTGTTGAACCTCGCCAAAACCTACAGCGATCAGCGCCTGGAGGCGGCCTGCCGTCGGGCACTGACGATCGGTTCGCCCACCCGCAAACGCATCGAGGCGATCCTCGAGGCCAAGCTCGATCAGCACCCGGAACTCTTCCCGGGCGCGGACACGGCCGCGCCCACCGCCTCGCGCACGCACGGCAACGTGCGCGGCGCGGAGTACTTCCGTGGCACCACCCAGACGGCTACACCGTCAACTACCGAAGGAGATGACGAGACATGCTTATCCAACCCACCCTCGATGCACTGAACCGCCTGAAGCTGCACGGCATGGCCCTTGCCCTGAGCGAGCAGATGACGAACACCGCCGCCCAGCAGCTCGCCTTCGAGGAGCGCATCGCGCTGCTGCTCGAGCGCGAGGTGACCCACCGGGAAAACCGCCGCATGGGGCGGCTGTCGAAGCTCTGCCAGCCGAAGGAGCGCGGGGCGGCAGTGGAGGACATCGACTACCGTGGCCGCAGCGGTCTCGACCGGGCACAGCTGGCGAGCCTCGCCTCCTGCGAGTGGATCCACCAGAGTCAGAACCTGCTGATCCACGGAGCGTGCGGCAGCGGCAAGACTTACCTTGCGTGCGCCCTGGCGCACCAGGCGTGCCGAGCGGGCCTCTCCGCCTGGTACGTGCGGGCTCCGCGACTGTTCGGGGAACTCAGCCTCTGCCACGCCGACGGCAGCTTCCGCAAGCGCCTCGCCGCCATCGCGAAAATCCAACTGGTCATTATCGATGACTTCGCGATCAGTCCCATCGGCCCACGCGAGCGCAATGATCTGCTGGAACTCCTCGACGACCGTGTCGGATCGCGCTCCTCGATCCTGGCCAGTCAGCTGCCGATCGAGCACTGGCACGAGTATCTGAACGACCCCACGCTCGCCGACGCGATCATGGACCGCCTGATCCACCGCTCGCACAAAATCCATCTGCAGGGCAAGGAGTCGATGCGCAAGCGCACCGGCGCCGGCAAGGACGGGGCGAGGGGCTGACGCGGTGATCCGGTCACGACCCAGTCGAGACGCCTGCGCAGCTGCTTCTGCCCGCCCTCCGGGCGGTCAGACTCCCCTACGGCTTCCCCGTGAAACGGGCAGCGAAGAACGGACCAGAACGCGGCAGACGTTGACGCAACGTGACCGGTCGGAGTAATAAACCCTTACAGCGCCGACCCGGCAGAATGCCTGGTCACGTTCGGCC
>JAKAFQ010000367.1 GCA_021817875.1 Pseudomonadota bacterium | reverse complement strand
TCTCCGGCGGGAAGCAGCAACGTGTCGCGATCGCCCGCGCCCTGGCCCTTGCGCCGGACGTAATGCTGTTCGACGAGCCTACCTCCGCCCTCGATCCGGAATTGAAACGGGAGGTATTGGTCGTGATACGCGCACTGGCCGAGGAGGGCATGACGATGGTCATCGTCACGCACGAAATGAAGTTTGCGCAAGGTGTCGCCGATCGCGTGGTGTTCATGGACGGTGGCGCAGTGGTCGAGGATGGCCCCCCGCAAATGATGCTCACCAACCCGCGCCAGGAAGCAACACGGGTCTTCCTGCAGGATCTGATCGAGACGTGACGCCACACGGACCTCCGCTGGCGCGGCGTTTTAGTTCAGCCGCGGGCGGTCATGGGCTTGCGGCGTCGCGGCAACCCCATGAGCGGCCAAAGAGCCGTGTCCCCGGCGGCTTCGCGCAGAACTCGCTCCGCGGCCAGCCGCGTCTGCTGCAGGTAATCCTCGACAAGCCGGGCGTTGCGGGTCTCGCGACTGCGGCAGAGTTGGAAGTCGAACGAAATCTCGGGCTCGAAGCGCCGCACGATCAGCCGCTTCTGAAAGCCGCTGATCATCAGCGGATGTACCAAGGAGACACCCAGCCCGGCCGCCACGAACTCGCACAACGTCGGCGCGACGGTCGCGACGAGAGCGATGTTCGACCGGGTCTGATGGGTCGCAACGAGGGCATCGACCCTTTGGCCCGTGAAGCTTTCGCGGTCGAAGGAAACGAAGGGCGTATCGTCCAGGTCCGCCAGACCGATCACGCGTTTGCTCGCCAACGCGTGACCCAGCGGCATGATACATACCAGCGGATGTTTGAGCAGGGACTCACTAACGACGTAAGGGTTGTCAACGCGCGAGCTGACCAGGGCTACGTCGAGTTTGCGCGTCACCAGTTGCTCGGCGAGCCATTGCGAGCTGCGGGATTCAATCGAGCAGAAGACATTTGGATGGCGCTTCAGGAAGCCCATGGTGACCTCCTGGATAAATCGCCCAGACAGTGCCGGCAGCACGCCGACGGCAAGCCTTCCCTGTTCCTCCCGGCGGATCGCCTCGACGGCGTTCTCAACCTGCTGCACGCCGCTGAAGATGCGGTCGATCTCGTGGTAGAAACGCATGCCTCGCTCGGTCGGCACCAACCTGCCCTTGACCCGATCGAACAATCTCAGCTCTGCGTCAGTCTCGAGATTGGCAACGAGCTTACTCAGCGCCGGCTGCGAAACGTTCAGGATGCTTGCCGCACGACTCACCGTACCGTGTTCGATCACGGCCTTAAATGCCTCGATCTGCCGCAGATTGAGCCGCCGTCGCACTCACATCTCCAGGAATCCAGGATCACGAGGAACGCCCTTGATGGATAGAACGCCCGCTCGCGGCCTCCGCGTCAATGCATGGCGGTGCACAGGCGCGCGGCGGGACGGAACCGGCCGATCCGGATTCCGCGCATCGGCCGCCTCGCATGCCTCCCAGAAACGGAAAATCTGATGTTCCGCAGATCACACACCCCCTCCGCCGGCGTCGTCATTTATGTCGATGGCAAGCCGGTCCACGCCGCGGCGGAGGAAAGCGTGGCCGCGGCGATGCTGGTCGCCGGATTCACGAGCTTCCGTGCATCCGCCGTGAGCGCGGCGCCGCGCGCGCCGCATTGCATGATCGGCAACTGCTTCGAGTGTCTCGTTGAGATCAATGGTCAGCCAGACCGCCAGGCCTGCCTGACCATTGTCAGTGATGGCATGCATGTCCGCCGACAGGCGGAGGAACCGGGCCCATGAGCAACGAACACCACGACCTCGCGATCGTGGGTGCGGGCCCTGCCGGCATGGCGGCCGCCGTCACCGCGGCTGAACTCGGGCTCGACACCGTGGTGCTGGACGAGCAGCAGGCCCCCGGCGGACAAATCTACCGCAACATCGAGGCCCTCGAACGCGGCGGTCACATCGAGAAACTGGGCGACGATTACCGGCGCGGTGCCGAGCTGGCCGGCGCCCTGCGCGCCAGCACAGCAACCTACTGTCCGGGCAGCGTTGTCTGGCAGACCTCGCCGGACGGACGGATCGGCCTAACCGGACCGGATGGGGCGAGGATGGTGCATGCGCGTCGCATCCTCTTGGCGACTGGCGCCATGGAGCGCCCCGTGCCGATACCGGGCTGGACACTTCCCGGCGTGATGGGGGTGGGCGCGGCTCAGACCTTGTTCAAGGCCTCTGATATCGTCCCGAACGTGCCGGTCGTGATCGCCGGTTCTGGTCCCCTCATCTACCTGGTCGCACTGCAACTCGCGCGTGCCGGCTGCACCATCGCGGCCCTTCTTGTTACCACGCCCGCCAGCCGCATCGCCAGCGCACTGAAGGAGCTGCCACGCGCGCTGCTCGCCGGGCGAAATCTCCTCAAGGGAGTCGGCTGGGTGCAAGAGGTCCGGCGCCTCGGCATCCCGCTCGCCAACGGCGTCTCTGGCCTGCGCATCGACGGCAAGGATCGCGCGGAAGGAATCTCTTACGAGGCCGATGGCAGCCGCCACCGCCTCGCCGCCGGCCTCGTGCTGCTGCACGAAGGTGTGATCCCCGACAACCAGCTCAGCCTTTCGACCCGGTGCCAGCAGATTTGGGACGCGGCACAGCTCTGCTGGCGGCCGGCAACCGACGAATGGGGCGCAACGTCAGAGGAACGCATTGCGATCGCGGGGGATGGCGCGGGTATTCTTGGCGCGCTGGCCGCGGAAAACCTCGGCCGGCTTGCCGCGCTGGATACCGCGTTCCGTCTCGACTGCATTGACCAGGCGGAGCGGGATCGACGCGCCCGCCCCGAGCGCGCCGCGCTAGCGCGCCACAAGCGCATTCGCCCCCTGCTGGATCGACTGTTCCAACCGGCCGCGGAGAGCCTTTTGCCAACCGACCCCGACACGATCATTTGCCGTTGCGAGGAAGTAACGGTCGCACAGATGCGCGAGGCCGTGCACTTGGGCGGCGAGGACCCCAATCGCGCCAAGATCTTCACCCGTTGCGGCATGGGTCCCTGCCAAGGGCGCATGTGCGGCCCCACCGTCGCCTCGCTGATCGCACACGAGACCGGCCGGACGATGGCGGCAGTCGGCACCTATCGCATCCGGGTTCCGGTGCGGCCGATTCCGCTGATGACGCTCGCGGGCCTAATCGGCGAGGAAGAAGGCCTGCCGCCGGGGGAGAGCACGCTGTGAGCATCACGGACACCGACGCGATCGTCATCGGTGGCGGGCTGCACGGCACGTCCACGGCTATGCACTTGGCTCTGAAGGGCATGCGCCCGATCGTCATCGAAAAGAACTCCGTTGGGCGTCACGCCTCGGGGGTAAACGCCGGCGGCGTGCGTCAGCTGCTGCGCGATCCCGCCGAGATACCGCTCTCCATGGCCGCCATGGATCGGTGGCTCGACCTGGAGAGCCTGCTCGGTCGCTACGCGGCGATGTGCGAATTCGTTGGCCATATCGGTCAAGTCGCGGTGGCTGAAACCGAGGCGGACATGCGCAAGCTCGAGGCCCGCGCGGCGGAGATCCGCGCGCTGGGCTGGAATCACGAGGAACTGGTCGACCGACAGGAGCTCCGCCGCCTGCTCCCCGCCGTTGCGGATCATTGCATCGGCGGCCTGGTTTCCCGTCGCGATGGCCAGGCCACGCCCTACCTCACCAGCCAGGCTTTCCGGCTGCGCGCGATCGAGCTTGGCGTGCGCTTCGTGGAGGGCGTACGAGTGACCGGGCTCGAGCATGGCACGCGTTGGCGCGTGCTGACCACCGACAGCATCTTCACCAGCGAGATTCTGATCAACTGCGGCGGCGCCTGGGCGTGGCAGACGGCTTCACTCGTGGGCGAAACGCTGCCGCGCGGATATTTCGCGGCGACCATGATGGTGACTGGCCGCATGCCTGCCTTCGTGGATCCCGTCGTCATCGGTACCGGGCGCCAGCTCTCCTTCAAGCAGACGTCGACCGGCACGGTGGTCATCGGTGGTGGCATCCTCGGCATCGCCGACCTGACCAAGGAGACGGCCGATCCCGTAGCGGAACGGATGCGCGTAAGTGCCGAGACCTGCTCCATCCTGTTCCCGATAATGCGTCGTGCCACAATCGTGCGGGCCTGGGCGGGGCTTGAGGCACGCATGCCGGACCAGATTCCGGTGATCGGGCCGAGCCAAACGGCACCCAACATGTGGCACGCGTTCGGCTTTTCCGGCCACGGCTTCCAGCTGAGCACAATCGTCGGGTCGCTGCTCGCCGATCTGATCGTGGACGGCAGGAGTCCGTTGCCGCTCGATGCATTTCGCCCCAGCCGTTTTAGCGAGGCAATCTCCGGGGTCGGCTAGAAAATAGCACAGCCACGGTGTGAATCGGGACGCAACCGTGACCCCCGTGCCGGTCAGCGCAACGTCCGGATTTCGCAATGGAAACTCGCTTGAGGCAAGGTCCCTATCGGCGCCGATCGAGGCCCCACTTCGAAGGAGATTCATATAGCGGTTTCAGTGCATTACGAGTTCAATGACGGGGTCCTATTGGCGCGCCGATTCACATGCGGACCAATGCGACTGCGATTACCTTACGCGCGGACCGGCATCCGGGTTCACGCTGGCCAAATTCAGCGCGCGATGGAAACTCTCCGCTAGGCTTCGTGTGCACAGCAGATCGTAGGTCGGCGCGTCGTCGACCTGCCAGAGCAGCACCGGCATATGCGCTGCCAGAGTGGCCGCTACGTGCCCGGGCTTCATCGCGCGCGGGTGCAGGTCCAATGGCAGGAACTTCGCCAGCGCTGCGCGGGCGCCGGCGCCACGCACACGCACGCCGACGTGAGTGCCCGACAGATCGATCATACTCGCGGCGTCGCCCAGCGCATCTGCGAGTAGGGCTCCGAGGGATTCAGACGTTCCCTCC
>JAKAFQ010000366.1 GCA_021817875.1 Pseudomonadota bacterium | reverse complement strand
GACGGCGCTGCGCACCGAGGGCCCGGGGTCTGACGCCAATCAAAACGCCCGGGCCTTCGTCTATGTGCGTCTCGTACCCTCAGCATAGCCGAAGCAGACAAAACCGCACCCAGGGCGCAGGTGCGCACACCCCCAGCCATCCCATCACAGTGGTAGATCTCTGCCCGGCCTGAACGGCCGGTCAGACCGCGCCGCCGCTGCGCGGCGACGCGCCGAAGAACAACGTAGACAGTGGAACTCGGACGAAGACGCCGGCGGCGGACCGAGCGCCCGCACTCGTCTCAAAACCGCGCCCAATCCCCAGAATCAGGCGGTTCCTGGTCACCGTTCACAGGAGCCACCTCGAGAAACTCTGCCTGGTCGGAGGCGGCGTCGGCCGCGATCACTTGAGCGACTTCACCACCAATCTCATCAAGGGTTTCCTGCTCGACTACACGCAGACTTTCGCGCGGCAGCATGTCCGGGCAGAGTTTCGAAAGACCTTCACGGTCGAGAAGGTGCGGTTCGACTATGACCGCCGGCGCTGGCAGCGGGCAGATTACGAGTTACCCGTCTTCCTCGGCGATTTCGTGCTGCTGACCCCGAAAGAAATCCTCACCAAGGACGAGGCCTGGATCAACCGCCCCGACCTGCTCGACCGGTTCACCGAAATCTGCGCGGCTGTACCGGACTCCCAGCTCCGGGGCCAGATCAACGATTACTTCCTGCGGCGCCTGTCGGAGGAGCCGACCGAAAAGGAGCGGCGGGAGGCCGCCGCGCGCACCGCCGAGCGGTATCCGGCCATGCTCGATTACTACATCAAGGACAAGGAAGACACGGGCGAGGAGGCTCACAAGGTCAGCAGCCTGAAGGTCCGCGAAACCGAGGTTCAGTTCGGCGAGAACGTGCGCCGGTTTGTGGACGACAAGCTGCTCGGCACGGCGTTTTACAGGGAGGAGCCGGACAGTTTCGACGAAAGCCTGCGCCGAGTGCACTATCTGCGCCAGGTGATCGAGGACCAGGACGGTTGGCGCATCTTCTATATCGACGGTCAGCCGCTGCGGCGCGAGGCCGATGTCCAGATTATGTACCGGTTGTGCTGGTATGCCACGGCCTACGACGTGAATCGCGAGCCCAACAACGGCCGCGGGCCGGTGGACTTTAAGATCTCATTGGGCGCGGCCGACAAGTCGCTGGTCGAGTTTAAGCTCGCGAGCAACGGCAAGCTCAAACAGAACCTCAAGCACCAGGTCGAGATTTACGCGAAGGCCAATGCCACCAAGAAGACCATCAAGTGCATCGTGTACTTCACAGAGACCGAGCTGCACAAAGTGCAGCAGATTCTGGTCGATCTCAAACTCAGCGATCGGCCCGACATCGTGCTGATCGACGCGCGGGTGGACAACAAGATCTCCGCGTCAAACTTTTCTACGCCTCCGGCATAAGCATCAGCATTTCCCGCTCAATCAGACCGCGAAAGTGAGCCGTGATGCTCGCCGCGAGCGGGCGGTGCCGGGCCAGAAGTCCGAGTTCGATGTTGCGATCGAGCGCCGCTTCGGTGAGGTTTGCGGAGGTGACGAATACCGCTTCTTCATCGGCGATCACCGTCTTGGCATGCAGAACGCCGCCAGGCCCCTCGAGATCGAGAGACCGGGGATCGAAATAGACCCTCGGATGTGACGTGCCCGGCCACTCGACCGACCAGAATCGATCCGCAAAGCGCCGGACCAGCTGATCCATATTGGACGTATCCCCGGCCTTGCGCTGTAGATTGAGAAGCAGCGTGACCCGCAACCCCGGCACGGCGTCCATCCGCCGCGCCAAAGTCTCGAAAGCCCGGGGTCCGTCGAAGAACGCGTAGGTGCTGATCCAGAGCGAATGCCGCGCAAATCCAATCAATTCCTCGTACACGCGCCGGGTCGAGCGCGCAGCGACGCCCGGAACCTCGGGCCCCGACCAGACGAGGTCCACCCGCGGTGCGCGCGACTCTACCGCCCCGAGGCTCCGTATCCACGCGCCGGTCGCAGGACCCGAGAGCGCAAAAGCCGTAAGTCCGGCAAGCGCCTTTCCGGCACGCTCGGCCGATTCAGCGCTCCCCAGCACCGACTGCAGCGCCGTGACGGACGGCGACGTCGGCAGCAACCCGCTCTCGAGTGCACCGGCCAAGCGCTCACGAACATGCGGCGGCAGTTCGAGCAGCGCGTCGATCACTCGATTCCTCGAAAGAATGCGGCATCGGGCATCCCGAGCACCGGAACGACCAGCGCTCGATCGAGATAGTCATTGCGCATCTCGCAGGAGGTCTCGGCGACGAGCGCACAGCCGTGGCAGGCGGCACCGTGCAGCCAGCGTCCCTCCATGCTGCTGCCAGGGGCATGCTGGGCGCAGACCGGATCATTGGAACAGAGCGCGGCCATGCGAAGCGCCTGCGCGAGATGATCCTCGAAGTAGCGCCCCTGCTGCACGAGTCCACCCAACGTCCCCTCGGCATCGGAACTCGCCGTGTAGAGGAGAATCCCGTACCGGTGATCTTTCGGATCGACATAAATCCGTTCGCGGAGCGAACTCGCCGGATACCCACACCGCAGCGAGAGGGACTGGATCAGCAGGTGGGAAAGCGTGTGCAGCAGGATGTAGGGGCCACCTGGGAACAACCGCGTGCTTTTCCGCTCAGCGGCCCATCGCTCGTGTCCCTGTGCGAGTCCTTCCAGGCGTTTGCGTACGTCGGACTGCCCTAGCCAAGCGGCAACGGCATCCGCCTTGAACTGCACGAAGACCCCCTCACCGCGGTTCTCGGCCGCCGGGAACCACGCCGGCTCGATCGCAATCTGTGCCCGCTCGACGTCGGTTTCGTATTCGCCGTTAATGTCGGGCATCACCGCCTCGAGGCGGGTGAACCCGACGAGCGCCAGGACTTCGCGCAAGCGGTGCAATTGAGTGACCGCCTCGATTCCGTCCGAGCAGGCTCTACGGCGCCAGATCCGCTCGGGTAGCCGGCGCGCATGGAAATTCGGGTCGATGGGCACATCGTCACCGAAGCCGTCGGGAGCCGCGAGGAGCGCCTCGAGCTCGACGAGCTTGACCGGACGGTCCTCCGCCGCGCCGTGCTTCTTGGGCTGAATGGCCTCGAGGACCTCCTCATCCGTGAAGGCCGCGAGTACTGCGGCGATCTTGGGCTTTTTCTTGAGCAACTTGAGTTCCGCAGCGCTCTCGACGATCTGCAGGTCATCCCAGAGCTCGGTGATCACGGCATCGATGGCGCTGCCGCGATCAGGCAGCGAGAGTGCGCTCACGACCTGCGGGAAATAGGCATTGGATGCTGTGCGCACGAGCAACCGGCTCGGTTGATTGCAGTCCTCGTTCGTATTTCGTCCGAGCCAGGGACGCGCTCCGCGGCAGGTCCCGAGCGGATTGATCTCGATCTGGGTCGCCTCGTAGAGGCTCCTCTGCCGGCCGCACTCGCACCGCACCACGAGGTCCGCCAGGTCGCCGCTGGTGCCGCGCTCATCGAGCCAGAGCTGACGGAGACAGGGGTGGGCCGTTCCCTGGGCTCCGTGCACGAAGTAGCGCCAGTCGATATCGTCCACGTGTCCCCGCGGACAGGCTCGCACGAAGCGCGTCGCAACGACGGCGCGACCGTCAAAACGGCCCTTCTCATCGAGTGACTTGCGGTGCACGAGCCGGCGGGAGCGCTGCCGGTCCTGTCCACCGCCCTCGTCCTGCACAATGAACCATTCCGGAAAGCGCCACGCGCCGATCCCCCGAGCCGGCTGCCTCGGATCGCTGGACTCGGCCGGCGGAGCATAGAGCTTAGGTGTCCGCACACCGGTCATGAGCGCAAGCTTTTGCGAGAGTCGCGGCTCGAGAATCTCCTCAAGATCGTGCGGCTTGGGCCAGGTATCCAGGCCGCCCACGATCGCCGAGTGCTTGGGCAGGTCGATGAGCGCGCCCGGTCCATACGTCGTGATCACCTGGCCGCGCCGCAGCTGGCCGTGCGCCTTGCGACTCATTCGGCTTCCTCCACATCCATCCCCGCGAGGTCCTTGAGGTAGAGATTGACCTCGGGTTCGACATCGCGCAACGAGCGGTTGACCCGGAATTTCCGGTGGATCGGAGACTCGAAGGTCGTATCCAGCATCTCCCGTAACAGAGGCTTGGGATTGGGGAGTTCGTACTTCTGGTACTGAAGCGCCGTGCCGGTCGCACGGTAGTCCTCCCAGATGGTCTGCCAGGCATCGAGCAGATCAACGATGCGGTTCTGCACGCTGCGCAGGCGCTCCTCGCGCTCGGCCTCATCCGAGAGCGGTTGCGCCCGCACCCGGGCCAGAAAGGTCTCGAGGAGCCGGCGCTCGAGGTCTGCGCGCACCGTATCGACTTGCTCGGCGCCTCGTGGGGGCGTCAGGATCGGCTCGGCGTGACGGGCAAAGGAGACCAGGGCGCCGGCAAAGCCGCGATCGAGCGCCCGCGCGGAGAACGGTGTCACGCTGCCCGCCTCGACGGATCGGTAGAACGTCTCGTGATAGTGGCGGAAGCGCTCGTAATGCGAGCGGTCGCGCGGCTTGTGGATGTTGAGCAGCGTGACGACGAGCCCAGGGCGCCGGTCATCCCGACCGACGCGGCTCGTCGCCTGAATATACTCGGCATGCGTCTTCGGCTGCCCGAGCACCACCATGAGACCGAGCCGCGGGATGTCGAGGCCGACCGAGATCATGTTGGTCGCGATCGCGCAATCGACGCGCTGGTCGATGTCGTGATAGGGCACCTCGAGACGGCGCCGGGCTTCGGCGACCTTGTCGGTGGAGACCCGCGAGGTGAGCTCGAGGACCTCGGAGAACGTCTTGCGGTCCTGGAACAGCCCGGTGGCCTCCCCGATGCGCTTGCGCGCCCCATAGGCCTTGAGGGTGTTCTGGACCTCCTCCTCGAGGATCCGGAGATC
>JAKAFQ010000365.1 GCA_021817875.1 Pseudomonadota bacterium | reverse complement strand
AACCGCATGGCGAAGCAATTCGCCCGGATCGCCAAGGACATCACCATGGCGGTCAAGGCGGGCGGGCCCGACCCGGCGAGCAACCCGGCGCTGCGGCGGGTGATCCAGAATGCCCGCTCGGTCAACATGCCCAAGGACAAGATCGAGGCCGCCATCAAGCGCGCCAGCGGCCGCGATGCGGCGCACTACCAGGAAGCGCACTACGAGGCCTATGCGCCGCACGGCGTGGCGCTGCTGGTCGAGGCCGCGACCGACAACCCGACGCGCACGGTGGCCGCGGTGCGCAACATCGTCACCAAGGGCGGCGGGAATCTCGCCACGTCGGGCAGCGTCGGCTTCCTGTTCAAACACATGGGCGTGTTCCGCCTGGATCCCGCCGGGATCGACCAGGACGACCTGGAGCTGTACCTGATCGACCACGGCCTGGAGGAAATGGGCGAGAGCACGGGTGAGAAAGGCGAGCCGCAACTGGTGATCCGCTGCGCCTTCGCCGATTTCGGCAGGCTGCAGGAGGCGCTCGAGGCGCGCGGGATCACGCCGCTCTCGGCCGAGCACGAGTACATCTGCACGGTGCCGACCGAACTGCCCGATGATCAGGCCCAGGAAGTGCTGACCCTGATCGACAGGCTGGAGCAGGACGACGACGTCCAGAGAGTGTTTCACACGCTCGCCTGAGCGACGCCCCGGATTGTCCGCGGATACCGCGGCCTGACTAATCCGGCATCGGCGTCATGCGGGCGCCGAGCGCATCCTCGAATCCGAACTGACGCAGGTCGCGGATGCGCTGCGGATAGAGAATCCCGTCGAGGTGATCCACCTCGTGCTGCACCACCCGCGCGTGGAAACCCTCCACGGTCCGGTCGATGGGTCCGCGCTGCGCATCGAATCCCCGGTAGCGCAACCGCCTGAACCGCGGCACCAGGCCCCGCAGCCCCGGCACCGACAGGCAACCTTCCCAACCTTCTTCCTGCTCGTCCCCGAGAGGCGTCAGTTCCGGGTTCACCAGCACGGTGTAGGGTACGGGCGAGACGTGCGCATAGCGAGGATTCACGGTCACCTCGAATACCACGACGCGCAGACTCACGCCGATCTGCGGCGCGGCGAGGCCCGCGCCATTGAGCGCACGCATGGTGTCATACAGGTCCTGCACCAGGGCGGCCAGCCCCTCATCGAAGTCCCGTACGGCGGAGGCCACCGCGCCGAGCAGCGGCTCGCCCATCTTCAGCACCGGTCGGACAGCCATAGGAGTACAGTACCCTACTTTCCACGCCCAGCGGAGAACCGACCGATGTGGAATACGACGGATCCCGAAGAGTCCTTCCGCAGCAAAGTCTTCTGGTGGTCGGCCATCATCGTCGGCGCCGCCCTCATCGGCGTGGGCGCGTACTATCGGTTCCGTTCGCCGCCGGTGCAGCCGCAACCGGTACAGCCCGCGCCAATCCCCGCACCGCAGCCGCCGGCCGTCTCGCCGGCGCCCGCCGCGCCTGCGGTGCCGTCGGTCCAACATCCTATCCCGGCTCAAAGCGGACAGAGCGAGGCCGCTGCCCTGCCTGCCCTCGACAGCAGCGACCCGACGGTCGTCAGCGCACTGACGCAGCTGGTCGGCCCGACCGCGGTCAGCCGATTCCTCGTGCCCCAGGCCGTCATCCGGCACATCGTGGTCACGGTGGACAACCTGCCCCGCGCGAAGGTGGCGGCCAATCTGCGCCCCGTCCGGCCGACGCCCGGCCAGACGGTCGTCAATCAGCAGGGCGCGACGACGCTGCTCAGTCGGCGCAACTACGCCCGCTACACACCCTTCGTCGACGTGGTTCGTGCCGTGAATGTCAAGGCGCTGGCGGCGCTGTACTTCCGGCTCTACCCGCTGTTCCAGCAGGCCTACGAGAGCCTCGGGTATCCTCACCAGTACTTCAACGACCGCCTGGTCGAGGCCATCGACAGCCTGCTGGCCACACCGCAGGTACAGGGGCCGATCACGCTGGTGCAGGGAAAGGTGTTCTGGCAGTTCGCGAATCCGCAGCTCGAGGCGCTGCCCGCCGGACAGAAACTGTTGCTTCGCATGGGGCCACAGAACGCCGCGGTCATCGAGGGCCAGCTGCGCCAGTTGCGCCAGCTCATCGTCAGCCCGCCGAAGTAGCTCCCGGATACACCAGCTCCCGGCGCAGGCGCTCCATCAGATCCTGACATCCGGGGGCGTCAAATCTCGGCGCACTCTGCCAGTCGTAGGCCCAGGGATGCAGGGTACGCAACGGCTCGGGCTCGTCGGCATAGCGCGGAATGACGTGGGCATGGAGCGCCGGCTCCAGGTTGCCGAGGATCGCGTAGTTGATGCGCACCGCGCCGGTGACCGCGAGCACGGCGTCACCCAGCCGCGCGAGGTCGAGCAGGAATCCGGCCCGGGCCCCGGGGCCGAGCGCATTCAGATCGGGCACCACCGGGTCCGGCAGCAGCAGCGCGTAGCCGTGCAGGAACTGCCGCTCGCCGAGCACCGCCCAGCCGGAGGCCATGCGCGCCACGACGCGCGGTTCGTGCCCGTCCCGGGCCGCCGCAACCTGTCGGTGGATGGCCGTCAGCACGACACTCCCAGCGCCCGCAGCGCGCCCGCCGTCGAGGCGTAGCCGCTGTGCTCGATGCCCTGCCAGCCGCGGCGGCGCGCGGCGAGAATGTTCTCGGCCCGGTCATCGACGAAGACCGTCTCGGCCGGCATGAGCGCGAACCTGCGCTCGGCCTCGGCGTAAATCGCATCGTCGGGTTTCATCGCCCCGGCGAGGAAAGACGGCAATGCGCCGTGCCCGATGCGATGCAGGCCGTATTCGCGCGACAGGTACGTCCAGTGCAGATCGCCGATGTTGGACAACAGGTAGACCCGGTGCCGCTCGCTCAGCCGATGCGCCAGCTCCACCATTGCCGGCTGGTATTCGAAGATATCGAGCCAGCTCGCACGCGCCTCCTCGATGTCCATCGGACGGCGCGCGAGCGAGGCGAACCGCTCGAGCAGTCCGCGGCCGTGCAGCCGGCCGGACTCATGATCCGACAAGGCAACACGATCGAGCACCGAGTGCAGATCGGGGGCGTCGACCTCGTGCGCTCTCAGAAACTCCAGGAACGATCCGGAGTCGATGTGGACGAACACCCAGCCGATGTCGAAAACCACGTTGCGGATCAAAGCGCGAGCTCCCTTCACAGCGGAAACGGCAGGACCGTGCCGGCATCCCCAGGGATCAGGTTCACCGCGACCACGGTGGCCTTGGGAAAGAAATTGAATTCCGAGGCGCTGGCCCAGGTATAGGCCCCCATGGCCCGGCCCACGATCAGGTCCCCGGTCTCGAGTTTCGGCAGCAGCAGATTCTCGGCGATCACGTCGATACTGTCACAGGTCGGCCCCGCCAGCACCGACGGCAGCCGCTCCCCACCGTCCTTCAGCGGCTCCACCGGATAGCGCGCGTGATCATACAGCTGACCGCTGTAGGAACCGTACAGGCCGTCATCGAGGTAGTACCACCAGTGCCCCTCGCGGCGCGCCCGTCCCATGACGGAGGCGACCCCGATGACTGCGGGTCCCGCGATGAACCGGCCGGGCTCGGCGATCACCCGCACCCGCTTCGGGAGCTTGGCCAGCGCCTCGCGCAACGGCTCACAGAAGCGGCCGATGTCCTGCACCGGCTGTGCATAGTCGATCGGGAAGCCGCCGCCGATGTCGAGCGTGTCCAGCACTCCGAATTTCGCGCGCCGGCCCGCCGCGATGAGCCGTGCGCACGCGTGGATGGCCTCGACGTGCTTTGCCGAATCGGCCGCCTGCGACCCCACGTGAAACGACAGACCCCGCACGGTGACGCCGAGTTCCGCCGCCAGGCGCGCAAGCGACAGCGCATCCTCGGGGTCGCAGCCGAACTTGCGCGACAGATCGCATACCGCGCCCGGGCTGCGGAACGAGACCCGGATCAGCAGCTCCGCATCGCCGGCGAGCCGCTCGAACTTGCGCACCTCGTCCTCGTTGTCGGCCACGAAGGTGCGCACGCCGAATTCCAGGGCGTTGCGGATGTCCTGCGGACGTTTGATGGGATGGGTGTGAATGCAGCGCGCCGGATCGACGCCCAGGCGGCGCACGAGCTGAACTTCTCCCGTCGTGGCCAGATCGAGAAAGCCGCCTTCCTCGAGCACCGTCTTCACCAGCGCGGCATGCGGCATCGGCTTGAGCGCGTAGTGCAGCGCGACGTGCGGCAGCGCCGCCTGCAGCTTCCTGAACTGCACACGCACCCGCTCACAGTCGAGGATGAGCAGCGGCGAGCCGAACTGACGCACCAGCCGCCGGATCTCCACGGGCTGGAATGGATCGATGAAGCGGTTGCGCCGGGTGCTCATGTCGCATCGATCTCGGCCGATTCCGCCTCGGGTCCGGCTCCCGAGGACGCCCGACGCAAGCGGTCCCGGATGGCCAGCCAGTCCTCCGTCTCCGGCACATCCTGCACGAGGATCCGCGCGCATCCGGCCTTGTCCAGAGTGCGCAGATGGCTGTAGAGATCGTGCCCGTACTGGCGCGCACGCTTGCCGGCGTTGATCCAGGTGACCCGCGAGTGTGTCGCCAGAGGCTGGCGCCACGCCAGCACCGCGATGCGGCAACCCGCCGCCGATAACGCCGCGGCCCGCGCATCGATCTCCCCGGCAGGCACAATGGCCAGGGGCGTAGTGGGCGCATAGTGCGCCGCCGTGCTCCCGGGCACCCGCGGCGATGCCTCATCCGGCCCGAGCACCGGCGTTCGGGTGATCTGGCTGATCTGTGCCGCGGTGATGGCGCCCGGCCGCAGCACGCGCGCCTCGAGCCCCTGGAAGGCGACGATGGTGGACTCGAGTCCGATCTGACACTCCCCGCCGTCGAGGATCACTTTGACCGCGGACCCGAGCTCCTCACGCACGTGCTCGGCC
>JAKAFQ010000012.1 GCA_021817875.1 Pseudomonadota bacterium | reverse complement strand
GACTCCTCGGCCGCGGTGAGGCGGCCCGCATCCACCGCGATCCCGAGCGCGGCGATTTCCCCCGACAGCGCCGCGGCTTCCGCGCCGGCCACCCCGGCGAGCTCTCCGGCGACGCTGAGGTGCGCAACGCTCGTGCGCATGAGCTCGTCGCTCGTGACGACCCAGCCGCTGCCGGATTCCCAGGCGGATCGCGCGCCGGCCTGCCGCGCCAGCTCCGAGGATGCGAGGAACCCGTAGCACAACCCGAGCGTGTCGCAGGCGATGTGCTGCGCATCGCCGCGAAAGTCGCTGCGGCAGACTCGCACGGCTTCGACGGCGTCCGAGCCCAGCGCCGCCGCGACCACGCGACCCGCCATCAGCGGCACCCGGGCGCGACGGACGCGCCGCAGGCACTGTGCGGCATGCAGCAGTTGCGGGAACACGCCTGCGAGCGGCGCGGGCGATGCGAGCAATCGGGCGACAGCGCGCGCCGATTGACTGAACACGACGGCGGCGACACGCACTCCCGCCTCGAGCAACTGGTCCGCCGCGACGAGCAGCAGGGGGTGGCTGCCGGCCAGCACCACCCGGGCGCCCGCCGCGACGCGCTGGCTCTTGAGCAGGGTCTGAATCCCGCCTGCGCTCATGACCCCGGGCCGCTGCCAGCCGGGAAAAGGCACGGGCATCTCGTAGCATCCCGTCGCCAGCAGCACCTGCCGCGCCTGCAGTGCGCCCGCGAGGCCCGCCTGGTCGAACAGCAGACGATGGCCGGCGTCCCCTGCCGTCGGCTCAGGCGGGAACAGTCCCCACACGGTCGCTTCGGCGACATGGCGGAGCGTCGCCAGACGCTCGGCGCGTTCGAGCAGCGCCCTGCCGCGACGATAGACCCTGCCCGCCAGCCACGCATCCACCCGGAAGCCGGCGGGTGGCTGGCGGTAGATCTGTCCCCCGAGGCGCGTCTGCTCATCGAGCAGCCGCACGTCGAGGCCGAACTCGCTCGCGACGAGGGCCGCGGAAAGACCGGCGGGGCCGCCGCCGACGATCGCCAGGTCACACGTCTCGCACGGAATCATGCGCTCAGGTCCCTGATCCCGGGCGTCTTGCGGGAGCGCGCCTCGAGGCCCGCCTGAACGCGCGTGAGGCACGCCCGCACGGTGTACCAGGCACCGGCGGCACTGCTGCCCGCGGCCTCCCGGTCGCGCACCTCGAGCACGCACTCGAAGCAGCTACCCATGTTGCAATAGGGTCCGCGCAGTTCGCCGCGCAGGTCACGACGAAAGCCGCGCACGTCGCTCGCGATCAATGCCGCGGCCAGGGTTTCACCGGGATACGCCTCGATCGGCACACCATCGAAGGTGAAGGTGATCGGCTGGGGGCGGGCGGTGCCCGAACGAATGCGAAATCCCATCACGCGCTCCGATCGGCCGCGCGCTCAAAGCGGCTGGGCCGGTACAGATGAAGCGGCATCGAGGCCTGACCGAGACAGATGAGCTCGCTCACGAGGCGGGCGTACGTCGGTCCCAATGTGAACGAAGACTCACCGGCGGCGATGAACACACCCGGCAGCGCCGCGACCGGGCCGAGCACGGGCAGATGGTCCGGAGAGACCGAGGCGATTCCGCACCAGGTGCGGATCAGGTGCAGCCCCGCGAGTGCCGGCACCACGTGAATCGCTATCGCGGCATTGCCGATCATCGCGGACTCCCGCGGTCGCACCTGCGGATCGGGGCCGAGATCCGGGCGGGCCGGCAGGGAGGCCGGCCAGCCGCCACCGATGAGTACGTTGCCCGCTTCCACCTGCTTGACCGACAGGCGTTGGCCCACATGCTGCACCAGGTGATGCACCACGGGCATACACCGCTCCGTCACATTCATGCCGAGCGCAACCGGTTCGAGCGGCACACGCACGCCGCAGGGCGCCAGGATCTCCGTCGACCACGCGCCGGCGGCAACGAGCACCGCCTCCACATCGACCGGGAATGAGGCCGCGGGGATGCCGCCGCCTTCCCTCATCCGTTCGACGTGTACCCGCCAACCCTCGGACCGTGCCTCGAGCGCCCGCACACGGGCGCCCGGAATGATCTCGGCGCCGAGCCGGCGCGCCGCGGCCGCATAGGCCGGAGTCACGAACCGGGGGTTTGCATGTCCCTCGGCCGGACAATAGCTGGCGCAGCACACCTGATCGGCGAGGTAGGGCGCCAGGCTGCGCAGCTCCGCACCCTCGAGCAACCTGACAGGCAGGCCGCCGCGCTGCTCGACCTCCCATTTCCGGGCGAGCAGCGCACGCTCCGCGGGGGTCTCGGCCACCATGAGTCCCCCATGCATCGCGAGCTCGAGTTCGCGCTGCAGCAGCGCCGGCAGGCGGCGCCAGTCCTCGATCGCCTGAAGGTTGACCGGAATCAGCTGCTCGAGGCGCCGGGGATCGCCTCCATGCTCGAGCATGCGCGGCTCGATCTGGAAGTGCAGCGAGCCGGCATTGCGGCCCGACGCGCCACGATTGACCTCCCCCTGATCGAGCACCACGACGCGCCGGCGACGGCGGCCGAGCTCGAACGCCGCCGCACACCCGACGAGTCCGGCTCCGATGACGGCCACATCGTAGCGCGCGCTCACGGCGGACTATTTCTCCCTGCCCGCCATGCGCGGTCTCTTGAGCCACGCGCGCAGACCGCCCTCGAGCACCGGCAGGAACGCCGCCGGCGCCGACGGCAGCGTCCGCCCGAGACGGCAGATCACCGTGAGGGCGGTATCCTGCAACGCGGCACTGTCGATGGGTACGGCCGTCAATTCCCCGCGACCGAGCTCGGTGGCGGCGGCGATCTCCGGCAGCAGCGTGGCATACATGCCCGATTTCGCCATCTCGCGCAGCAGGTGCAGCGAGTTGGTGCTCATGTGCGCATCGAGCGACACCCGCTCGTGCTCACCGGCGAGATTGATCATCTGGCCGATCCGAAAGCTCGATTCGGGCAGGCAGAGCCGATGCTGCACGACCTCGCTCAGCGTGACGGAGGGCTTGCTCGAGAGCGGATGCCGCGGGTGTGCGATCAGCCGTATGGGCTGGGCGAAAGTCGCGCGCACGTTGATCTTCGGATCCGGCGGGGAGTGAAACGCCAGGCCGATGTGCGCCTCGTCGTCGCGGACCTGCCGCATCACCTCGAGCGTACCGGCCACCTTGACCGACATGCGCAGACCCGGATGACTCGCCGCGAAGCTCTGCAGCAGCGCCGAGAGGACATTGACGAAACCCTCTCCGACGGCGAGCTCGACCTGGCCGGCGCGCAAGCCCCTCAGCGCCTGGATGCTCGACACCAGCGTCTCGCGCTGCGTGATGCTTTCGCGGTAGTACCGCACCGCCATCTCCCCCGCCTGCGTCAACTTGATCGAACGCCTGCCGCGCTCGATCAGCGGCAGACCGAGTTGCGACTCGAGCTGGGCGATCTGCCGGCTGATCGAGGAGACCGCAACGTCGAGCTTCTCGCCGGCCGCGTGCATCGAGCCGAGCGCCGCCGCCTCCGCCAGGTAGCACAGCTTCGCATCTGTGAGGATGAGATTCGCCATGGGTCCACCGGCCACTTTGTTGCGTTTCATGCAACGATCATACTCAGCCCCCCTCATTGTGACAAATTGGCGCCGCCGCCTAGAATGCCGCCGAACACTCGAGAAGCGGAACGCCAATGGACAGAAACTCGGTAGACTGGCGCGGCTACATTCCGGCCATCACGACACCGTTCACCCGGGAGCGGGACCTCGACGAACGCGGCCTGCACCTGCTCCTCGAATGGCTCGACGCCGAAGGCATGCACGGCATCGTGGTCGCCGGCACCACCGGCGAATGGTTCAGTCTCTCCGCCGCGGAGCGGCTGACGCTGCTGCGCATCGCCGGCCGGCAACTGCGCGGCAAGCGGACGCTGATCGCCGGCTGCAACGCCTACGGCGCCGATCAGGCCATCGAGTACGCCCGCATGGCGCACGAATGCGGATTCGACGGCATACTGCTCACGCCTCCGCCCTATATCGTTCCGACCGAAGAGGAAATCTTCGCCTTCTACAGCCACGTCTCCCGACAGGTCGCGCTGCCGATCTGCGTGTACAACTGGCCGCCGGGAACCAACGTCGACATGTCACGAACGCTGCTCGAGCGGCTCGCCGATCTCGACAACGTCGTCGCCCTCAAGCACTCCACCGGCCGATTCGACCACTTCATCGAGACGTTCTTTGCGCTCAAGGAGCGGCTGCGGGTGTTCGGATTCGCCATGGATCAGCTCGGCGCCACACTCGTGCGCCACCACGGCGGTGACGGCACGATGGGCGCCGGCGCGGTTCTCGGCCGCGATCAGCCGGATTTCTACAATCACCTCTGGCGCGGCGACCTCGAGGCGGCGCTGCGCTGCGGGATGCGCGACCGGACGCTGATGAAGGAATGGTTCACCGAGAAGCTGGTCGGCCGGTTCGCCTCCGCGCAGGCGATCCTCAAGGAGGCGCTGAACGCCCAGGGACTGCCCGGTGGCTATCCGCGCCCGCCGATTCTCGAACTCGACCCCGAAGGGCGCGCACGGGTCAGGGACACGCTGCGCCGTCTCGGCCGGCTCCCGAACTGAAGACCCGGATCCCGGGTTACGTTGCGTCAGGCGCAACGAAGTCGGCGCACACGCGTCATTGAGTCGGACCGCTCCCGGCGTGAGCATGCCGGCACGACCCTTTACCGGAGAGTGCTGCGATGCGCGCGGACAAACTCAATCCTCCCGAACTCTACGACAGCGTCGGCTACGGCTTTTCGCACGCGGCGCGCCAGCGCGGCGGCTCCGTGCTGCACCTCGCCGGGCAGGTCGCCTGGGACAAGGACGGCAAGCTGGTCGGTCCCGGCGATCTCGCCGCGCAGACCCGCCAGGCCCTCGCCAACATCCGCACGGTGCTTGCGGCCGCCGGTGCGTCGCCGGCGGACATCCTGAGGCTTCGGACCTACGTGGTCGCCCACACCCCCGAGAAGCTCGGTCCGGTGCTCGGGGAAATCGCGCAGTTCTACGGCAAGACGCTGCCGGCGCCCAACACGTTCATTGGCGTGAGCACACTCGCCCTGCCGGAGTTCCTGATCGAGATCGAGGCCACCGCGGCGGTAGACTAGCCGCGGGCCATTCTGTGCACCGGCCGTCCGGGTGACCGCCCGTACGGCAGCGTGGGACCGAGCGAGTCTCGAGCTCGACTCAGCGCCGCGGCGCGGATACCGGGCGCGCCGTACAGGCTGAGGCACCCTGCGCGGCCGTCGGTCCGCTGATCGGCCCGATCCCGACGGCCGCCGGTTGATGGCATCGGCCGCTCAGCCCGGAATTCGCGGGGACAACAGTGTGCGCCCGCACCCCTCGGACTGGCGGCCGAAGTCTTGCGCCCGACACGGACTCGGTCCAGGATCGCAGCGCAGCAGACCATGTGTAGTGACCTCAAAGCAGGCGCCGCCGCGACTCCGCTCCCCGCAGCACCGCCGCATACGGTAATGGCACCGGACACCACCACGCCGGCGCCCGCGCCGACGTGCGCCCGCCATGTCGGCCATCGGGCCGCGAGCCCGTTCCGGGCAGTTTCCGTCCGGAGGCGGCCGCGGTGAAAGCTCGCCTCGCGCTCGCCGGCGGACTGGTTCTGCTCGGCGCCGCTGCCGCGGCGGTGCTGGCGAAGTATGGACTCGGGACGGTGCTCGCCCGGGTCGCGGCCTGGCGCGGAGCCGCATCGCTGCCGTTTGTGCTCTGTTACGCCTTCGCCGCGGTGGTGCTGTTGCCCGATTCCCTGCTCACGATCGCGGCGGGTGTGCTCTTCGGGCTGGCCCGCGGGCTGGTGCTGGTGTCGATCGGCAGCATGCTCGGGGCGGCGGCGGCATTCTTCCTCGGCCGGAGCATCGCCAGGGACTGGATTCAGCGGCGCAGCGGGCGCTGGCCGAAATTCCGCGCCCTGGATCGCGCCATTTCGCGCCATGGCTTCTGGGTCGTGCTCCTCACCCGTCTGTCACCGCTCTTCCCGTATGGCCTGCTCAACTATGCCTACGGCATCACCACGGTCCGGGTGCGCGATTACCTGCTCGCTTCCTGGATCGGCATGTTGCCGGGCACCCTGCTCTACGTGTACGCCGGCACGGCGGCCGCCAATCTCACCGAGGTGATCCGCGGCCAGGCGCAGGTCGGACGGCAGGGCACCGTTCTGTTGTGGTCGGGCCTGGTGGCCACCATCGCCGTGATGGCGCTGCTGACGCACTTCGCCCGGCGCGAGCTTGCGCGCGAGCTGCGCGCCTGATGGCGGCAGACGGCGTCGCCGCCGCAACGCCGGTGGTCGTGTCATGGCACGCCCCTGACGGCCGGGCCTGCCGGCGCGGATCTTCCGGTCAGCGGCCCAGCCGCGCGGATCGGCATGCAACCCTGCCCACCGGCCGGCGTCACTCCCGGGGCGAGCGTCACGCCCGCCTGCGACTGCTCAGCGTCCTGACGGCCGGTGCGCTGGCATCGGGCCCGTGGGCTGCGACGGCAGCGGCTCACGCATCTTCGGGCGCCGGGGCGCTGCGCACCGTCATCGTGACGGCGCAGGGGCGGCGACAGTCCGTGGCCAGAGTCCCGGAGAGCATCACGGTGTTCCCAGCCCGGACGCTTGCCTCGCTCGACATCCGCTCCTTCGACGGCTATGCGACCCAGACGCCCGGCCTGTCGTTCGCGTACGGCGCCGGATCGACCGGAATTTCCAACGCCCGGACGGTCGCCATCCGGGGCATCACCGGGCAGAATCTCTTCGGCACTTCCGGTGCGACGGGATTCTATATCGACGACACGCCACTGCCGGAAGCGATTGATCCGCGCATCGTCGACGTGAAGCGGATCGAAGTGCTCAAAGGACCGCAGGGTACGCTGTTCGGCGAAAGCTCCCTCGGCGGCACCGTGCGCATCATCACACGGCGGCCCGATCTGCGGCGCGACCAACTCGGCTGCACCGCTGACGCCGGTGTCACATCCGGCGGGGGCAGCGCCGCTGGAGGCGCCAGCCTCATCGAGAACATCGCGCTCGTTCCGGGCCGGCTCGCGACCCGTATCGTGCTCTTCGGCAGCCATGCTGCCGGATACCTGACCCGCACCTATCCGGCGCCGGCGAGCGCGGCGACCCGCAATCCCTTTCTTCCGGCGGCGCGCACCCGCGTCGGCGATCAGGGCGCCCGGACCACCTACGGCGGGTCGGTTACGACCCGCCTGCGGCTCACTCCGGCCCTCGGAATGCGCCTGCGTGTCATGGCGCAGGACACGCACGACAAGGGATTCCCAGCGACGTTCGCGCCGCTGCCGGCCTTCGAGCCGGTCTACACCCTCAATCGCGCCTTCGACATCCAGCCGGGCGCGACCGACGCGTGGCTGCTGCCGTCGCTCGGGATCGACTATCGGCGCGGCACGGTACGACTCGTCTCCGCCACCAGCTACTTCTACCGCCACAATCGCGACATCGAGGACTCGACCTACGGCACGCAGCAGATCCTGCAGAATTACTACGGCGTCACGTCGCTGCCCGCCCAGCCGTTTCTGTGGGACCAGGAGAACTACGAAAATCAGTTCACGCAGGAGCTGCGTGTGTCGTTCAAGCGGCTGCTCGGCGTGAGCGGCACCGTCGGCGCCTTCTATGCACGCGGCCGCTCGGTGCTGTCCGTTCCGCCGCAGTACGCGCGGGGACTGGTGGCCGCGACCGTCCATGATGCCGTGGTGAGCCCGCACCCCTGGCCGAATGACCTGCTCTGGACCGATGTCAACCCGGCGATGCAGCGGGATGCCGCGCTGTTCGGGCAGATCTATGTGCCACTCGCGGCACAGCTCACATTGACCCTGGGCGCACGACAGTACTGGCTCCACCAGACCTCGGACTTCACCGCCAACGGTTTCAACAACTTCGGCCTCACGCCGAGCCATCCGGAATCGAGCCGCCAGTCCGGCATCGATCCGAAGATCGCGCTCTCCTATCAGATCGACGCGCGCGCGATGGTCTACGCATCGGCGTCCGAGGGCTTCCGTGCCGGCGCCGCCCAGACCTATCTGCCCTTCTGCCAGATGCCGAACCTGCCCATCGATGACATCACGCACCTGAAATCCGATACGCTCTGGAGCTACGAACTCGGCGGCAAGGCGCAGGTCCCGCAGACCGGCCTGCTGCTTTCCGCGGCCGCCTTTCACATCGACTGGCGCAATCCGCAGCAGCAGGTCGCCCTGCCCTGCGAGGCCATATTCGACATCAATGGCCGGCGGGCACGGATCAACGGCGGGGAGATCGAGCTCGACGGTCATCTCCTACCGTCTCTGGCGCTGCGGGCCGGAGTCAGCTACGAGCAGAGCCGCATCACCGAGCCGGGCGCCCTGGCGATCGTCGGGGTCGCGCCCGGTTCGCGCGTGCTCGGAACGCCCGCCTGGACGGCCAGCCTCGCCGGCGTATACACCCGCACGATCTCCGCCGGATTCGACGGGTTTGTCGAAGCGGATGCGAGCTATACCGGGGACAGTCGCGCGTTGCTCAACGGCGGCAACGGCACTTTCGCGACGCGCGCTTCCTACCTGCTGGTCAACCTGCGCTTCGGTGTGCGGCGCGGCCGGACCTCTCTGTCGGTCAACGTGCGCAACGCGAGCAACGCCAGGCCGAATCTCGGCGATATCGGCTACATCGGCTACGCGCAGTACACCGCCAACGGCACGGTCATTCCCCAGGTCGCGACGCTGCGCCCCCTGACGGTGCTGCTTCAGTACCGGCATGATTTCTGAGCAGGACGCGCGCGGCAACCACACGGTGGCGGGCGCCGGCGCTCATCGGTCGTAGAGTCTGGCGATGAGCCGCGGCGGCACGCCGAGAAAATACAGCGCGAGGCAACCGAGATTTCGGGCGCTGCGGCGCCGCCAGCCGTCGCGGCGCCACCGCTCGGCCGAAGTGATCGCGACAGGGGCGAGCACCATCAGCCGATGGCGTCCGATGCGGCGCACGAGATCGACATCTTCCATCAGCGGCCACGGCTGGAAGCCGCCGAGCGCCGCGTACAGCTCACGATGAATGAGCAGTCCCTGGTCGCCATACGCCAGACCCAGGCGGCGCACGCGCCAGGCCACCTGCCGCTCGAGCCGGCGGGCGGCGGGACTCTCGTCATCCAGGCCGAAGCGGAATGTCGCGGCACAGCGCCGATGGGCAGGACTCGCCATGAACTCGCGGGCGGCACCGAGCCACTCCCGGCTGAGAACCGTGTCTGCGTGCAGAAACAGCAGCCACTCGCCCACGGCGGCTGCCGCACCGGCGCGCAGTTGGATGCCACGCCCCGGTCCCGACGCGATGAGCCGCGCCCCCGCTTCGCACGCGACCGCAACGGTGCCGTCAGCCGAACCCGCATCGACGACGAGGGTTTCGCGTACGCCGCGGCATGCCGCCAGCGTCACCGGCAGATGGCGCGCCGCATTGCGCGTCGGAATGATGACCGAAACATCCGGCACGCCGGCACTGGGATCGGACCCCATGGCCGATCAGGCGAGCGAGCGCAGCAGCCGGACGAGGCGCCTGGGCCCGGGGCTGAAGAGCTTAGGGGCATAGAAGGCGCTCGCGGCCGCCTTCGAAATCTCTGCGAGCGTCGGATACGGAAAGATGACTCCCGTGAGCGCACTCAGCCTCAGCCTGCGCGTGATGGCGAGTCCCCACAGCGGGATGAGTTCCCCGGCCTGCGGGCCGAGAATGCCTGCCCCGAGCACGGTCCCTCGCCTGTCGGTCACCACCTTGATGCGACCGGTCGTTTGCCGCCCGGCCCGGGCACGGTCGTTGTCCGCGAGGTCCACCTCCACGACCCGCACGGCCGGGCCGAAGCGCTCGCGGGCCTGCCGTTCGGTGAGTCCGACCTGCGCCAGCTCGGGGTCGGTATACGTCACCCACGGCAACGCACGGTAATCGACCTTTGCCGGCAGCCGGAACAGCGCATTGCGGATCAGGACCCCGGCCTGGTAACCGGCCGTGTGGGTGAATTGCGGCCGTCCGATGACATCCCCCAACGCGTAGATGCGCCGATTGCTGGTGCGCAGCCGCGCATCGACCCTGATGCCGTGGGGCGCATACGCGACGCCGGCGCGCTCGAGCGCCAGTCCCGCGACCCGTGGCTGACGACCGGCCGCCACCAGCAGATGCGATCCGACCGCCTCGATATTTTCCGCGGCCGTCACGACGATCCCGCCTGCGCAAGGCGCGATCCCGGAAATCTGCGCGCCTTCGTGCACGGCGATGCCCGCTGCGGCAAGTCGCTCGCGCAGCATCCCGACCAGTTCCGGCTCATCGTGCGGCAGCAATCGACCGCGCTGGAACAGCGTCACCGCGCTGCCGAGGCGGCGGAAGGCTTGCGCCATTTCGACACCGATGGGTCCCCCACCGACGATGAGCAGGTGGCCGGGACGCTCTTTCAACGAGAAGAGTGCTTCATTGGTCAGGACGGGAACGGCCTCGATGCCCGGAATGGGCGGCAGGCGGGCCGAGGAACCCGTGGCGATGACGAAACGCCGGGCTCGAACGCGAACGCCGCCGCCGCTGAGCGCGTCGCGGCCGGTGAACGCGGCGGCCGCCCGAATGACGCGCACGCCCAGCTTCTCGAGACGCTCGGCGGAATCGTGCGGCGCGATCTGCGCGATCACCTCGCGCACGTGCGTCATCACCGCCGGAAAATCGACCTGCGGTGAACCCGCGTGTATGCCGAACCGGCCTGCGTCCGCGATCGTCTGCGCGGTATGGGCCGCGGCGAGGAGCGCCTTCGACGGCACACATCCATAGTTGAGACACTCCCCGCCCATCTCGCCCCTCTCGAACAGGACGGTGCGGGCCCCGAGCTGCGCGGCGCCCACTGCCACGGACAGCCCGGCCGAGCCGGCACCGATGACGCACAGATCACACTCGAGTGCGCTCGTCATGACCCAACCCCGTCCGCAAGTGGCGGCCCGGACGTCCCCGGCTGCGCCGGAGCACTCCTCTGCGCCGTGCGAGCCCCCGACGAGCCGTGAAAGACAGGTCTGCCGTCGGCAGCCTGCGTGAGCTCCAGCAGCGGTCCCTGGGCCGCCTCGGCATCCGCCGCGTCATGCGTCACCAGCAACACCGGCAGACCGGCCGCCCTCGCATGTTCGAACACGAAACGGCGGAACTCCGCGCGCAGCGCGGCGTCCAGCTTATTGAAGGGCTCATCGAGCAGCAGTACCTGAGGGTCGGCCAGCAACAGCCGCAGCAGCGCCACGCGGGCGCGCTGCCCGCCGGAGAGCGTGCCCGGATCGCGCCGGGCGAACCCGGCAAGGCCTGCCTCACGCAGGGCGGCATCGATCCGCGCCGCGCGCGCCTTGCGACCCCGCACCGACGGCGCGAGTCCGAACGCCAGGTTCTCCCCCACCGTCAGATGGGGAAAGAGCAGATCGTCCTGGAACAGGATCCCGATGCGTCGGCGCTCGGGCGGCAGCCCCGTCACCTGCCGCTCACCGATCCAGACCCGGCCCGCAACATCGAACACCGCAGCGGCGGTGCCGCCGAGAACGGCGAGCAGGGTGGACTTGCCCGCGCCGCTCGGGCCCATCAGGGTGAGGACCTCGCCCGGCCTCACCACGACGCTCAGGGCCGGAATCAGCACCCGGCCCGCTAGGGCGATCGACACGTCCTCGAGACGCAGCGGACCGCTCACGACCGTCCCCCGGAGGCCTGCCGGCAGAATCGGTCCCGACCTGACACGCCGAGGGCGATCCCGTAGAACGCGAGCGGAATGAGCGCCTGCAGCAGTCCGAAGACCGCGCTCACCCTGCGATCGCCACCGCTTGCGAGTGTCACCGCCTCTGTGGTCAGCGTCACGACGCGGCCGGCTCCCGCGAATATCGTCGGCAGGTACTGATCGACACTCACGGCCACCCCCACGGCCGCGGCGATCAGCACCGGGCGCAGCAACAGGGGCAACCTGATCCTGAGAAACACGCGGCGCGGCCGGGCGCCGAGACTGAGCGCGGTACGCGCGTAACGTGTATCGAGCGCTCGCCACGGGTCGGCGAGAGACAGAAAGACATAGGGCAGCACGAACAGAAGATGTGACCAGATCACGGCAATGAGCGAGCCGTCGAGGTGAGCGGCCGTGAGCAGCACCTGCAGTCCGAACAGAAACGCGATCTGCGGCACGAGCAGCGGGACATACAGCAGCCACAGTGCCCGCGAGGTTGCCGCCGCGCCTCGCCGTTGTTCGTGCTCCAGGCATGCCAGAACGAGCAGCAGCGACAGCCCGCTCGCCACCATGGCCACGACCAGCGTGGTCTCGAGAGGCCAGGTGATCGGACCGAACTGTCCGCTCCACGCGCGAGCGCTCCAGTGGGCCGGCAGCACCTCCGGAAAACGCCATCCGGCCGCAAAGGACCAGACCGCCAGATCGGCGAGCGACGCCACCCCGAGGCCCATGAGCCCGGCCACGGCGGCCGCGCTGAGCCCGGCAAGCGGCTCGAGGCGTGTGCCTCGAGCGCCCTGAGCGATCCATCGACGGCCAAGATGCGCCACCATGCCCTCGGCCGCGCGCCACAGCACGATGCTCCCCAGCACCAGGGCCAGTTGCAGCAGAGCCGCGGCGGCGGCAGGGAAGTACATGCGGATGTCGGGAGCCGTGAACCAGCGCAGCGCCAGCACGCTGAGCGTCGGTGGATTGCCCGGGCCGAGAATCAGCGCCATGTCCACCACCGACAGCGCATACGCGAGCACGGCATAGATCGGCAGACGAACGCGCCGATACACCTGCGGCAGGACCAGCTTCAGCCACGCGACCGTGCGTCCATAGCCGAGCGCGGCCGCCGCTTCAACCTGACGCGCCGCGGGCACCTGCCCGAGCGCGGTGATCGTCATCAACAGCAGGTACGGCACCTCTTTCACCAGCAGTCCGAGGGTGAGCGCGATGCCATACGGATCCTGTACGGTGGCGACATCGGGCGGCTGATGCCAGCCGGTCAGCCAGGGCGAGAGCAGCCGCACGATCCAGCCGCTCGGGGCGATCAGAAAGCCGACACCGATGGCCACCGCGGCGTGCGGCGCGGCCAGAATCGGCGCCAGCACGGCGCGGCCCGCCCGTCCCGGCGGCCGACCGTGCACGAACGCGCAGAAGCCGAAGACCAGGATGACCGACACGAGGGTCGAAACGACTCCGGTCGCGAGCGTGAGGCCGATGGCCTCTGCGATCCCAGGCTGGGAAAAGAGCGTCTTCCACGGCACGAGGCTCAGGCTTCGGCCGCCGATCGCCGGCAACCAGCCGAAGGCGGGAAGCGCGGTGCCGAGCAGCCCCGCCGCGATGGGCACGAGAAACAAAGCCAGCGTGACCCGCGGCGCCTGGCGCAGCCACGGCGGCGAACGCGTCAGGCGCGGCGCGGCGCAGGCAGACGGCGTCTCGAGTGTCGCGCCGCGCATCAGGGCGTATAGCGCCGCTCCCAGGCCTGCGCCAGCCGGCGCGCCCAGGAGGGATGCGGCTCGGGAAGCACGTGCCGCAGCGCGGCAGCGGGCGGCATCCACGGACTCGTGGGCAAGGCAAGGAACGGCGCACGCTCGCCGGGAGTCAGCTTCGCCAGATCGAGCACCGTCGGCCCGCCGAGGTAGCGGACGTTGCCGGCACGGGCCTGGGCCGCGGGCGACAGCAGAAAGTTGGCGACCACCATCGCGCCCGCCTTGTGCGGCGAGTTGTAGGGAATCGCGACGAAGCTCGTGTTGCCGAGCGTGCCGTGCGCCAGAACATACGTGCGGACACTCTTCGGCAGAAGCCCCGCTGCGACGTCCGCGGCGGCTTCGGCTGGGTTGAAGGACGGCATCAGGTCGATCTCGCCATCCTCCAGCAGTTCGCGCTCGGCCGGTCCGCTGGCCGGGAATTCGCGACCGTGGCGCCACAGATACGGCCGCAACTGATCGTACCAGGCCCAGAGGGGCGCCGTCGCTTTCGCGAAATTGACGGCCGTGACGGGTCGCTGCAGCAGAGCGGGGTCCGGCGTCAGCGCATACAAGGCCTGTTCGAGGAAGGCGACGCCGAGGAAATTCTGCACCTGCGGGAACGTGAACCGGCCGGGATGGCGCCTGGCCCAGGCGGGGAACGCCCGGATGTCGCGCGGCACATGCCTGACGTACGCGGAGTCGTAGACGAACACGAGCTGCGCCTCGCGCCACGGCGACTCGTAGCCGTCCACCGGCACGGTAAAGTCATACCGGTTCGATCTGTCGCGAGTGTCCACCAGCGCATCGTTCGGCAGCCGCTGGGTGAACGGCCCGTAGAGCAGCGCCCGGCGCTTCAGCGCCTGAAAATTCGGACCATTGATCCAGATCAGATCGATGGCCCCATGCGTATTCTGACCGGCCGCCTTCTCGGCCATCACCTGCGTCACCGCTTCGGAGGTGTCCTCGAGCGGCACCTGCCGCAGGGTGATGCCGCAGCGGGCCGCGACCTGCCGTGCGACCCAGGCGATGAAGGCATTGACCTTTTCATCACCGGCCCAGGCGTCAAAATACACCGTCTGACCGCGCGCCTGCGCCAACACGGACCTCCACGCGGTCGCAGCCCCAGCGGCAGGGGATGCGACGATGGCGGCCAGCACCGCCGCGGCGGCCGCGACCCGCACCGGGCTGGTACGCATCACGGCACGCCAGCCCGGGCGACAGCGCGCCGAGCGCGCGCCGCATCGATCACCGGTCCCAGCACCGCCTCGTGGAAGCGGTCGCAGCCGATGCACAGGTTGGCATAGGGCTCTCCTTTGGGCGTGACGGTACCGCACTCGGCGAGGAATCGCTCCTCGCTCCATCCGTAGGCGAGTCCCATGCGCTCGGGATGGCCCGTGGAGATGGCCTGAAACGCCGGTTCCTGCGCCAGGGAATCCAGAATCGAAATCAAATCGTCCTCCAGCAGGCTGCCGATCGGCCGGCGGGTCTTCAGGCAGCACGGAAAGACATTGCCGTGCGGATCGATGGACACTTCCGAGCCGTTGTAGCGATGCTCGAGAAAATTCAGTCCACCGGACCAGCGGTTGCAGAAGTTCTCGGCAAGGGTCGCCGTCGACAGGCTATTTTCCCAGGCCCGCCCCCTCGGCCAGAGCCGTCCGATCCACGCATCCGGGGTCGCGCCGAAAAAATGGTAACGGGGCCCCGATGAATCCTCTGGACCCGCCCCGGGACCGATCGGTGCGCCGGCGGGTCTGAGGCCATGCGCTTCGAACAGCCGCGTCAGCCGCTCGGTGAATGCGAGCCGCCGGGCGGGCGTGTGCAGGCCGGAGTGGAACTCATCGACTCCCGATACCGAAATCGTCGAGGCGCCGCTCGCCAGCAGTTCCTCGACGAGGCTGTCCGTCAGCAGGTCGCCCGTCGTCTGGACGATGAGATCCACGCCACCGGTGCCGGCATAGCGCGCCCGAATCCGCTCCATGGCCGGATACAGCACCCGGGTGCGGATCGGCGCGATCAGCACTTCACCGCCCGAGAGGATGATGCGACCGCGCCGCCGGGGCAGGCTTCCGTCGGACGCGGGCTGTTCGCGGTCGAAATAGGTCATGCACTCGGGCAGGTGCTCGATGATGCGCGGGACGTTCGCGGCCGCCTCGCGCACCAGCGCCTCGAGCGCTCCGCGCACATACGGGCGGAAGCGCGGTTCGTAGCAATGGGGGCATCTGCGGTGGCATGCCCAGGACAGCACGAAGTAAATGGATTCCATCGGTGTGTGACGATTTCCGCCCGAGCCCGCAGTCCCATTCGGCGTCAAAGGTAAAGGATCGGCGCTCCTCAGGATACCGTCGGAAACCTCTCAGGCCCCCACCAGGGCCGGCAGCGCCGTCAGCGAGGTGATCTGCCGGTCCGGCCCGCCCGGCAGGCGCTCCGGGCGCTGCGCGTAACGGTTGCACCACACCACGCTCAGTCCATAGGCCGAAGCCCCCCAGGCGTCCCAGGCGTTCGATGACTGAAATGCGATGGCGCGCGGCGCCACGCCCAGCCGGTCCACGGCGAGCTGATAGACCTTCGGGTGCGGTTTGTAGACTCCGACGGCCTCCACCGACAGCACGGCGTCGAGCAGCGGGCCGAGTTTCGCGTGTTCGACCGCTGCCTGCAGCATCTCTGGCGAGCCGTTGGACAGGATGGCGGTCTTGAGGCCGGCGGCTTTCAGCCGCGCGAGCACCTGCGGCACCTCGGGAAAGGCATCCAGACGCAGGTACAGACTCATCAGCCGCTCGCGCACCGCGCGCGAGTCGATCCCGACGGTCTCCAGGGCGAAATCGAGCGCATCGCCGGTCACCTGCCGGAAATCCGCGTGTCGCCCCTGCAGCGTGCGCAGCCAGGTGTATTGCAGTTGCTTCTCCCGCCATAACACATTGAGCCGCTCGCGCAGCGCCTGCGGCACATCAGCACAACGCGCTGCCGCCGAGGCGTAATCGAACAGCGTGCCGTAGGCGTCGAAGACGCAGGCGCGGATTCCGGTCAACGGCGTGTTCATGGGAACCTCCGGCCTCCCGCCACTGCCGGCCGACATTGCGTTTCCGGGCTCCTGCCAGCGGTGCGGAGCGCCTGGCGGGCGGGTTTTCAGGGCGTCGCACCTGCAGGGCAGAACTGCGACCGAATGATGGCTGAATCCGCCGGGAAAGGGAAAATATCGCGCGGCATCGGCCCCGGGTCGCGGCCGGACAGATCCGGGCTCCGCGCGCGCTCGATGCGCCCGGCGGGCGGCACCGCGCTGCTGGCGCACGGGTGGCGCAGCGTTCCCGCCGGCGGGAATGCCCCGACCCGGCGTGCGCTCCGGGGAAATGCCTTGACGCCCGGCCCGGATTTTTTGTACCGTTCAGTACATATTTGCCGCGCCCTTCCCGACCCATGCCGAGACCGATCGCATTCGACAGGCGCAAGGTGCTCGATGCTGCCACGGATCTCATCTGGAGGCGGGGCTACGAGGCATCTTCGGTCAGCGACCTCGAAGCGGCGATGGGGCTGAGCAAATCCTCGCTGTACAACAGCTTCGGCAGCAAGCGGCAACTGCTGACCGGGGTCCTGGAGCACTACTCGGCCTCGCAGGCCGGGATGCTGCGGACCCTGCTGGGCCGCAAGGGTCTGCGTGCGGGCCTGCGCGCGCTCCTGGAAAGCATCGCCAGCGACAACAACGACGGCCGGGGATGCCTGCTGGTCAATTGTGCCGCCGAACTCGCCGCACGCGACCGGCGGATCGCCGGCGAGCTGCGGCGCGGCCTCGCGCAGATCGGTGACGTGTTGCGTACGGCGATCGCGCAGACTCAGCAACTGGGCGGGATCCCGCCCGGCACCGATGCCGACGTGCTGGCCCAGAGTCTGATTGCGCTCATTGCCGGCCTGCGCATCCAGGCCAAGGCGGGCGCCGAGCGCCGGACACTGCAGGCGGTGGCGCAGCATTCCCTGGAGGCGCTGCTGCCCGCCGCTGCGGCAGCTTCGGAGCCTGACCGCTGACGCGGGGCGATCGCCGGCCCTCGCCCGGGTCACCTCTGCGGTGGCGCCGGGATACGGTTGACCGGACTCAGCGGCGCGGGCCGGGTCTGCGTGCGCCGCGCGTCTGAGCGGCGCTGGGCTCGGCCGCCAGAGATTCCGCGAGCGAGAGCACCTCGGCGGCGAGCCGCCGTCGGTCATCGCGGTCGCGCATGAGCGTGTCGGCATACAGCAGGCGCATGCCGGCGGGGGCGTCGCCCGCCGGTTCCCGCTCGTCGATCCGATCGAGGACAAACGCATCGATCAGGTCCGCGTAGTGACACGCCACCGCGCGACCACTGACTGCAAGGCCCAATTCAGCGAGCATTTTCGCCGCCGGACCCTTGACCGCCCGACCGCCGATGATCGGCGTGACGGCGACCACCGGCGCGCGGACGGATTCGAGCGCCGCCCGCATGCCCGGCACGGCCAGAATCGGCCCGATGCTGACGAACGGATTGGAGGGACACACGATGACCAGGCGCAGCTCCGGCGCCCTCAATGCCGCGAGGGCTTCCGGGTGCGCGCGTGCCCGCTCCGCCCCTTCGAAGCGCAGCGATCGGATGCGCGGCGCACATCGCCTGTTCACGAAATAATCCTGAAATCCGAGCTCGCCTTCATCGGTGTCGACGCGGGTGCGAACCGGATCGTCGCTCATCGGCACCACCCGTGCCCGCACACCCAGGGCGCGGGTCAGTTGCTGCGTCACCTCACCGAGCGTCGCGCCTTCGGCCATGCGCCGCGTACGTTCGACGTGCATGGCGAGATCGCCGTCGCCCAATGCGAACCAGCTCGGACCTCCCAGGGCCTGCAGCGCGGCCATGAAGGTCCATGACTCGCCGCATCGGCCCCAACCGCGCTCCGGATCGTCGAGTCCGGCGAGTGCATACACCACCGAATCGATATCCGGACTGATGCGCAATCCGAGGTGTTCGAAGTCATCGCCGGTGTTGACGATCGCTGTCAGGGCGGCGCCGTCGAGCAGCTGGCTCAGCCCCTGGACCAGTTTCGCACCGCCAACGCCCCCGCTGAGGGCCACCACGCGGGAGTTCATCGAAACAGGTCCTCCGCCTCGGTTCGAATGAGCGCCCGGGCCGGCGCCGCCGGGGCACTCGTCACCACGCCCCGCACGAGCACGATCGGCTGGCCTTCAGCCGCCTGGCCCATGACGAGTGATGCGGCGGCCGCGATCTCGTCGGCATGTCCGATGACCGTCGCGCGCAGCGTCCGTCCTCCCCAATCAGGCTGACCGCGCAGGTCGAGCACGGCCGGCAGCCCGGCGCAACCGATCGCCACCCCGGTGGTGCCGACCCGCCAGGGCCGGCCGAAGCTGTCGTTGATGATCACGCCCACGGCTACCCCGCTCCGCTCCGCGAGCTGCGCGCGCAACCGCTCGGCGCTCGCATCCGGATCGGCCGGCAGCAGCAAGGCGTACATGCCGTCGTTCCCGGCCACGACGTTCGACTGATCGACACCGGCGTTGGCCATCACCCAACCCAGCCGGTGCTCCACGATCAGGATCCCCGGCACGGCGCGCACGACGCGGCGCGCCTCCGACAGGATGACCTCGACGATCCGGGGGTCCTTGTCCGTCTGCCGCGCGAGCCGCTCGGCCTGTTCGCCGGGCGTCACGGTGCGCAGATCGACGAGCCGGCCCTCGGCCTTCGAGACGATCTTCTGGGCGAACACCAGGATGTCCCCCGGGAGCAGCTCGAGCGGCAGCCGCTGCAGCGCCTCCCAGGTGATCTCGCCGAGATCATCACCGGCGCGGATCGCGGGAATCCCCGGCAAGGCGCGCAGCACGAGCTGATCGAACTTCACCGGCATCGGGGTCTCATCGGGGGCTGAACGGGGCTTGAGGCTTTCACTGGACCGCGGCGGACAGGGTACCGTGCAGGTATCTCAAACGCACGAGATCCGCCGGCAGATCGACGTCGAAATCCAGACCCGGACGCGAGACGATGACCGGCTCGATCCCGAGCTTGCGCGCCTCCTCGACGTGCAGCCGGCGGCTGTCGGGACCGAAATGGAAGGTCAGGGGCAGATGGACCGGGCAGACGAGGGCATTCGTGCCGCTGCCGCGGCGATCCGCGGCGATCGCGACCCCGTCGCCGGCGGCGCTCACCAGCGCATCGAGGTCCGCCGGGCTTACGCCGGGCAGGTCCCCGGGCAGCGCCAGCATCCTCAGCACCCCGCGCTCGCGCAGTGCGCGGCGAGCCAGCTCGAAGGCCTGATTCAACCCCTCGCCGCCGTCGATCAGCAGCGGAACCCGCGCAGCGAGGGTGTCACGCTCCGGGCTGACCACCAGCGTCCGGGTGATGGACGCGGCGCCCTGCGCCGCCTCGATCACCCGATCGAGCATGGCGCGAATCAGCTCGACCCGCTGCTGCGCCGTGAGGCAATCGGCCAGGTGACTCTTGCCGCGCGAGCGGCGCTTCACCGCGATGATGGCCGCACAGCTCAGCGATGAGACGCCCATGGACACTCCTGCCCGCCGAGGTCCGCGGGCCCCGCATCGCTCGATCGGCGTGCTCTGTTCAGAGGCTCTTGCCGAGTTCTTTGCCGATGTACTCGCATGCTCTGACGGTCAGGGCCATCGCGGTGAGCGTCGGGCCACAGGTGCCGTTACTCACGAAGCTGCTCGGATCGGTGACGAAGACATTTTTGACGTCCCACATCTGATTGTGCGGATTCAGCACCGATTTTCCGGGATCCGTGCCCATGCGCGCACCACCGCACTCGTGAATCGCCGCGCCCAGGCCCAGAGTCTTGCGATAGGAGCGACGGAACAGGAATCGCGTCAGCCAGTCGGAGTGCGGCATCAGATGTTCCGGATCATCGATTCCGAGCAGGCTGCCGGCGAATTCGATCTCGAACCCGTTGAGCGCCACCAGTTCCTTGAGGATCTGCATTTCGGTCTGCAGCATCTTGCGCTCATTGTCTCCGGGCAGACAGCGGATGTGCGCGATCGGGATTCCCCACGCGTCTCTGCGCGAGCGATTGATGCTGATGCGATTGTCGTACTGAGGCAGCATCTCGCCCTGCGCGGTGAAGCCGTACAGGGGCGGCGCGCCCTCCGGAACCGGAAAGCGCCCGATGGCGCCCTGGATGTTGAAGCCGCGCTTGAACTGCGGATGCGTCACGCGATCGAGGTTCTGGAACCGCGGGAGGTACAGTCCGCCGGGGTTGCGGCTCACCGAGTCGCCGTAAGCCGGATCGACCACCTCCCAGCCGCTGTCCCCGGGCACCGCGCCGAACGCGATCGCCCAGCACTGGTCCATGAAATAGCGGCCGAGCACCCCGGAGGAATTGCCGAGACCGTTCGGATGGCTTTCGCACGCGGAATTCAGCAACAATCGCACGGACTCGATGGTCGAGGCGCAAAGCACCACGACATCGGCCGATGCCTCGTGCGCCTGCCTGGTGCGCGCGTCGATGTAGGAGACGCCGCTCGCCCGCCCGGTCTGCCTGTCGATCAGCACCTGTTTGACGACCGAATCGGTGCGAATCTCCAGGCGGCCGGTCTGTTTGCCGGCGAGGATCGTGATCGGCACATGGTCCTGGAAGGCACGCGAGGCGAGGTAGCGCCAGGGCGTGATTTTGCGCTCCGG
>JAKAFQ010000364.1 GCA_021817875.1 Pseudomonadota bacterium | reverse complement strand
GCTTCGGGCGGTGGCGGGCCGACCTGCGGAGGAGCGGGCTGGCTGACGGAATAAGCCATGGACAGGCAGGTGTGGGTACCCTTGCCTGACCTCGGGCCGATGCGGCTGCCCCTGCGCCGGGCAGCCGAGGCGTCTTGCGCCTGTGTTCAGGCGCGCAGGGCGGCCGCAAAGGGGCCCGGCGTGCGCCGCGCGGCCGCGCACGCGGCGGCGGCTTGCGCGATAATGGTGCGGGGTTTCACTCGAGGGCCGTTGCATGAACGCACTGCGCTGGCGATCGCTCGCTTGCCTCGCGCTGATACTCGGCGCCCCCGTGGCGCTCGCCAATCGCTACAGCGACACGATCGCGCGGTTCCAGCATGCGGGTCAGACCGCGGAGTTCTTCAAAACCTGTTACGGCTACGCCGTCTTTCCCACGATCGGCAAGGGTGGTTTCTTCATCGGCGCGGCTCACGGTGACGGGCGTGTCTACCAGCAGGGCCGCTACATCGGCAAGACTTCGATGACGCAGGTCAGTATCGGCTTTCAGCTCGGCGGCCAGGCGTACAGCGAGATGGTGTTCTTCCAGGACCCTGCGGCGCTGCAGCGCTTCCGGTCCGGCAAGTTCTCACTGAGTGCGGACGTGAATGCCGTGGCGCTCACGGCCTCCGCTTCGGCGAGCGCCGGCACGGCCGGCACGGAGGCCGGGGCGAGCGGCAACGAGTCGCACGCCACGGCGGTGGGGCACTACCAGAACGGCGTGGCCGTGTTCACCATCGCCAAAGGCGGCCTGATGTACCAGGCGGCGGTGGCCGGACAGAAGTTCTCGTTCACGCCGGCGCGCTGAAGCCGGCCTGTGGGCCGCGCGTCTCCGGCGTCGGTCGTCGCGCGCCGTCGGCGCGCGTCTGCGGATTGGTCGGGGCAGGGGGGCGGCAGGGCAGGGGATTGCCTCGCCTATGACACGCAGACCCGGTTGCGCCCGCCGCGCTTGGCCTCATAGAGCGCGGCATCCGCGCGCGCCATCAGCTCATCGATAGACTCCCCCGGCCGGCCGAGCGCGAGGCCGAGGGATATCGTGACGGCGCCGACGGTTTCATCGGGGCCCCGGTGGATCCGTCCCCGCTCGACCGCAATGCGGATCTGATCGGCGAGGCTATGCGCTCCCTGAAGCGGCGTCTGCGGCAGCAACAGCGCAAATTCCTCCCCGCCGATTCGTCCCGCGACATCCCGACCCTTGATGTTCGCCCGCAACACATCGGCGATGCTGCGCAGCACCTTGTCCCCGAGCAGATGCCCGAAGGTGTCGTTGAGCTGCTTGAAATGATCCACATCGACGAGCACCAGCGCGCTGCCGTCGAGTCCCCGGCCGGATTCGCACAGCGATTGCGTCGCCCGCAAGAATCCGCGGCGGTTGCAGATCCCGCAGAGCGGATCGGTCAACGCTTCGATGTGCGCCTCTTTGAGCCGGGCGGTCAGCGACAGCACATCCTGGGTCCTCGCCTCGAGCTTCTCCGCCAGCACTCCGGTGGCCGCCTCCATTCGCAACGCCTCGCTGAGCAACCGGCGGATGACTTCCTGGACGATGGCGGCGCTGACGTGGGGTGTCAAATCGCTGCTGCTCTGTTGCAGAGCCTGGCGGAAGCGGCCGTTGTCCCGGCTCACCGAGCCGACTTCCTGCGCCGTATCTTCCAGCAGCCCCTGCAGGCGCTGTTGCAGGGTCTCGAGCACCGCGGCATCGCGCTCGGAAATGTGCCGGGCGTAGAGCTGGTAGGCATCCTCCTCCGAGAGCGGGTCACTCGCATCGAGTCGGGAGGCGAGGGCGGCACTCAACGCCGGATTGAGGCCCGCCACGTGCTCGTACCACAGCGCGTAGCTCACAGGATGGTAGGCGGCGTTCTGACGCACCATCAGCGGCAGGATCAGTCTCAGCAGCTCGGCACTCTGTTGCTTATTCTCGAGGTACCGCATCGATCCTTCGGTAGCTTCGGTTTGTGGATCACGCTCCTGAGGAGCGGCGCGCAACCGGCCGAATAACCCAGCTGTGGCGCGGCCGCGGCTGGTGCGACTATAATGGACCGATCGTTCCAGTGCAACCCTCGGGTCGCGCACTGCCAGGCGCAGGCAACGTGACTCAACATGGCGGGATGCCGGTGTTTGCCGCGGTAATCGGCCGGGAAGACCCGGGAAGGCTTCGGGCGACGGCGCCCTCGCTGGCCTCGTGGACAGGGTCGGAGCCGACAGGGCGGCGCGTCGGGGTGCAGCGGCAAGTGCCGGGGCGGCCCCCGTAACCGGGTGTGCTCCGGACCCGGAGGGAGTCGCCATGACCAGCCAGCGACGATTCCCGGCCGGCGAACCCGGCGTGCTGCCGCGGTGCGAGCGAGTGTGTTCCCCGATGCGCTCGGGCTGGCGCACGCTGCGTGACCCCGCGGCAGCGTCCTCGCCCTGAAGCCGACCCGGCTCGCCCCGAGCGGGCGCGGAGCGTGCCGTCTGCGCGCGAGCAGGCCAGGCGCGCCTCGTCATCGAGGCCCCCAAAGCGCTCGGCCGCGCCGGGGATCTTGCTGGTGGACCCGGCGGCCGAGTCGAGCCCGGTCAGTCACGCGCACAACGCCGCCGGGAGGGCGAGCCACAGGTAAGAATCGCAAAGGCGGCACGGCAGGCATTCAATTCGGATGACGACCGGTGACGCGGGCGACAGCGGTACAAGCCAGGGTTCGATGCCGCAGGGATACCCGCCGGTGCGCCCAAGCATGCACGGCTCCTCTTCCGCGATCACCCGATGTCTGCACGGGTAAAGAATAAAATTATTGTATATTCAATTGCTTATTGATATTTTCTACACTATTTTCGAATAATTGGCCTGACTCACGGTCGACCCTCAACGGCTGCCACGCTGCCGTGCCTGCGCTCAGGTTACCCGCGGCGCCTGCCCGAGCGTCGGCCGGGCGGGAGACGCGAGCGGCATCCGGTCGGGTTGACCGGGCGTCGCGGCGCTGGAATGCTGTGCGGCATGGCCGCGACGCTGTGGATCGGCACTCGCAAGGGCGCGTTCACGCTGCGCCCTGACGAACGCAGGCGAAGCTGGAGGCTGTCCGGTCCCCAGTTCCTGGGACATATCATCCACCACATCGTGCAGGACCCGCGGGAACCGCGCGTGCTGATGATGGCAGCCAAAACCGGGCATCTCGGGCCGACCGTGTACCGCTCGAGTGACCGGGGACGGACCTGGCGCGAGGCTGGCCAGCCTCCGGCATTTCGCAAGGCGGCGGACGGCGAACCCGCTCGCGCCGTGCAGAAAGTCTTCTGGCTCACGCCGGGGCACGCGAGCGAGCGGGCCAGTTGGTATGCCGGCAGTTCCCCGGCAGGCCTGTTTCGCTCCGAGGACGGCGGTGAGCGGTGGGAACCGGTGGCCGGCTTCAATGACCATCCGATGCGCGCGAAATGGGTCGGGTTCGGCACGCCGGACGGGGAGCTGCTGCACTCCGTGCGCATCGACTCGCGAGACCCGAAGCACCTGTATCTGGCGATCTCCGCCGGCGGCGTGTTCGAGTCGACCGACGGGGGCGCCGAATGGACGCCGCTCAACGAAGGCTGTGCGGCCGACTTTCTGCCGGATCCCAACGCGCAATTCGGACACGATCCGCACTGCGTGGCCATGCATCCGCTCGCGCCCGACCGGCTCTACCAGCAGAACCACTGCGGCATCTATCGCCTCGATCGACCCGCGCGGCGCTGGGTGCGGATCGGACGGGCGATGCCGAAGCACATCGGCGACGTCGGCTTCCCGATCGTGCTCCATCCGACCGATCCGGACACGGCCTGGGTGATTCCGATGGACGGACAGAGCGTGTGGCCGCGGACTTCGATCGGCGGCAAGCCGGCGGTGTACCGCACGAGCGACGGGGGCAAGCGCTGGCGGCGGTTCGACGCCGGACTGCCGAAATCGCGGGCCTGGCTCACCGTTCTGCGCCAGGCGATGTGTACGGACGATCGCCTGGCGCATTTGGGCCTGTACTTCGGCACGACAGGCGGTGAGGTGTGGGCCAGTCTCGACAGCGGGGAGAGCTGGAGATGCATCGCGCGCCATCTGCCGGAGATCTACTCGGTCACCCACGCAAATTAGACGCGGCGACGGTATTTTTGCCCGATGAGCTGCACCGTCCACATCCCCAGTCCGCTGCGCTCCTACACGGCCGGCGCGTGCAAGGTCCGGGCGGACGGGGTTACCCTGGAGGAAGTGCTCGTGAGCCTGGAAGAGCGCTTCACGGGCATCCGATTCCGCGTCGTCGATGAGCAGAGGCGCATCCGCCCGCACATCCGCTTCTACGTCAACGCCCGCGAAGCGCAGGAGCTTTCCGCACCGGTCGCTGCCGGCGACACGGTCCACGTGATCTGTGCTCTGTCCGGAGGGTGAGTCATGGCACTCTCCGGGAACGAGCGAGTGCGATATCGCCGGCATCTGAGCCTGCCGGAAATCGGGCCGGCGGGCCAGCAACGGCTGCAGGACACCCGGGTGCTCGTGGTGGGAATGGGGGGCCTCGGCTGTCCGGCCGCACTGTATCTGGCCGCTGCCGGTATCGGCACGCTGGGGCTGGTCGACTTCGACCGGGTGGAGCTCTCGAACCTGCAGCGCCAGGTGTTGTTCGGCACCGAGGACCTCGGGCGGCTGAAGGTGGAGGTGGCGCGCGAACGGCTGCTTGCCCTGAATCCGGAAGTGGAAGTGCTGGCCCACGCATTGACGCTGCGGGCGCACAACGTCCGTGAAGTCGTCGACGATTACGACATCGTGCTCGATGGCAGCGACAGGCTGAGCACACGCTATCTGGTCAACGACGCCTGCGTGCTGCTCGGCAGACCGCTCGTCACGGCGGCGATCCACCGTTTCGAGGGCCAGACCATGACGTACATTCCCGGTCTGGGCCCGTGTTATCGCTGCCTGTTTCCACAAGGCGAGGAG
>JAKAFQ010000011.1 GCA_021817875.1 Pseudomonadota bacterium | reverse complement strand
ATCTAATCCGAATTCTTCCACCACCGGCTGCTGCTCAATCTCGATGGGTACCTGGAGGACTGGTACCATCCACAGCTGCCGACGAACATTGCGGGCTTTGGCTTCACGGTCAACGGCGGGGATGCGCGCATCAAAGGCGTGGAGGGGCAGCTGAAGACGCTGCTGCCGGCGGGCTTTGAGCTGTCGTTGAATGCCAGCTACGTCGATGCGAAGTTCGTGGCGAGCAGCGCCATTGCCGGCTACCCGGCCGGCACGCGCATTCCCGACACGCCGCAGGTGTCCGGGTCGGTGGTGCTGGGCTGGACGCACTATCTGGGGCACAGCCGCTCGGTGTTCGGCTCGTTCGAGGACGACTACACCGGCAGCCGCACGGATCTGCCGTTCGGTGTGACCGCGACGCTGCAGAACATGAACCAGCTGCTGGTGCACCTGCCCGCCTACAGCATCGCGGCGCTGCGCTTTGGGATCAAGGGCGAGCGGGATCACGGCGATCACTGGTCGGCGGCGCTGTTCGTGAACAACCTCACGAACAACATCGTGCTGCTCGATCCGCAGCCGCAGCTGTCGCTGCAGGACCAGGCCTACTCGCGCTACGTGGTCAGCCAGCCGCTCACCGCGGGTATCGACGTCAGCTACGCGTTCCATTGATGGCAGTAAATCCCGTGCCGGCGGGTATGATTCCCGCCGGCACGGGGACCGGACCACGGTTACCACGCGACCCTCCTCTCTGTCGTGACGGAAGGATGCCTTCCGGCGGGAGCCTTGTCCGAGAAGCAGGCGGTCGCGCGCTCCGGTGAGTTGCCCGTGGCTGCAGGGCCGCATGATCGGAGCCTTCCGGTATGACGGGAGCGCAGGCGGGCGCGTCGCAACTGCAACTGTGATGGCGCAATCGGAGCGCGGCTGCACAACCCGGTGTGCCCGGGAACCAGACAGGTAGAGAACGCGGCGCTGATGGCGATGCCGCCCGGGCCACTCTGTCGGCGGGAGGACGTCGGTGTGCGACGCGCCGGGCCGTCGCTCGGGATGGCACGCCGCTGCGGTGTGCCGCTCTGGCGAGGCGGGTGCCGCGTGCGATCAGGCCGTCGGAGAAAAACTGCTTTGCCTGAGGTTAACATGTGGGTAATCTGCCGGCTCGGGCCGTGCATGGAGGTGCCTCGCACCGATGTGCGCCTTTGGGGGCTCGAAGAGGAAGACACCTGCGCACGATTCCGCACACCGCTTTGAGGCGCCTGATCGGCCTTCTGGAGCCCGCATGACCCATCCGACAGGACAACTGCCGGAGCACAATCGGCTGCGCCAGGGGGCGGTCGGTGTCGGTGCCGTCACGTTCTTCGTCGTGTCGGCGGCGGGCCCGCTGGTGGCCATCGCGGGCGGCTTCCCCATTGCCATGCTGTTCGGCGACGGGCCGGGCATGCCCGCCATGCTGGCGATCTGCACGGGAATTCTGCTGCTGTTCGCGGTCGGTTACACCGCTATGGCACGCCACGTGGTGACGGCAGGCGGATTCTATGCGTTTGCCGCGCGTGGACTCGGCGGTATCGCCGGCGGCGCGGCGGCGGCCATCGCCGTCGTGGCGTACAACGCGATGCAGGTGGGCCTCTATGGCATGTTCGGCGCCGCCGCTCACGCGCTCCTCCTGCAGTACGCCGGCATCGCCTTCCCCTGGTACGGCTATGCCCTGCTGGCGCTCGCCAGCGTCGCGGTTCTCGGCTACCGGCAGGTGGATCTCTCGGCGAAGATCCTTGCCGTCCTCGTCAGCGGCGAATACGTCGCGGTGCTGATTCTGGACGTTGCGATTCTCCTCAGCGGCGGGGCGCACGGCGTCACGTTGCAGTCCTTTACGCCGGGCGCGGCCTTCAGCGGTTCACCGTCCATCGCGCTGCTGTTCTGCTTTGCAGCGTTCATGGGATTCGAGGCGACGACCATCTACGGCGAGGAGGCCCGGGATCCGGAGCGCACCATCCCGCGCGCGACGTACCTGGCGGTGCTGCTGATCGGCGGCTTCTACGTGTTCTCGCTCTGGTGCCTGGTCGTCGGGGCGGGCGCCGGAGGCCTCGTGGCGCATCTGAAGGCCATGCCGGACCCGACCCGGTTCCTGTTCCAGCTGGCCGATCAGTACGTCGGCCACTGGCTGTCGGCGATCATGAGCGTCCTGTTCGTGACGAGCGTATTCGCGGGTCTGCTGGCGTTTCACAATGCGGCGGCAAGGTATTTCTACGTCCTCGGCCGGGACGGACTGCTGCCGAAACGGCTCGGCCGAACTCACGCCAGACATTCGAGCCCGCATGTCGGCTCCGTGGTGCAGACGGTGATCGCCGCGGTGGTCGTGACGGTATACGCGGTGCTGCGCGCCAATCCCCTGCTCACGCTGTTCGCCTGCGTCACCAACGTCGGGACGCTCGGCGTCATCGCCCTCATGGCGCTCGCCTCCGTCGCCGTCTGGGTGTTTTTCTCCCGCCGTCGGACGGGCCGGCTGCTGCGCACCCGGATCGCGCCGGCCCTGGCTGCCGCGGCGCTTTGGGTCATTCTGGCGCTCGCCGTCGTGCATTTCGACGTGCTGACCGGCTCGGAGGGCATGCTGCGGATCGTGCTGCCGAGCCTCGTGTTCGCCGCGGGCTGCCTCGGAGCGCTCGGCGCGTGGCGTCTGCGTCGGACGGATCCGGATCGGTTCCGGGGCCTTGGATCTGGCCTTCCCGCTGCATCGCCTGAGCCGGCGGCGAGGCCGGGCGGCGCGAGCGATGTTCTCACGCGGGCAGGTGAGCGGAGCGCATAGCCGCAGCGTGCTGCGCAGCCCGATGGCGCAGCGTCAGGGCGCAAGCGGTATCCCGGTGCCTCGATACGACCCGGACCAGCGGCGGGCTCGGACCGGATAAGGGATACTGGGCCCCTATGAACGCACCCCTGGCCGGACTGCGCGTGATCGAGCTCGCCCGCATCCTCGCCGGGCCGTGGATCGGGCAGATACTCGCCGATCTGGGTGCCGACGTGATCAAGGTCGAGTCCCCCGACGGCGACGATACCCGCCGATGGGGGCCGCCGTTTGTCCGCGGCCGGGACGGCGAGGTGCTCGATGCCGCTTATTTTCATTGCTGCAACCGCGGCAAGCGATCAGTCGTCGCCGACCTCGCGACGGAGGACGGCCGGCGGTTCGTGCAGCGGCTGGCCGGCCGCTCCGACGTGTTGATCGAAAACTTCAAAGTCGGCGGGCTGGCGAAGTTCGGACTGGATTACCCCGCGCTCGCGCCGCTGAATCCCCGGCTGATCTATTGCTCCGTGACCGGGTTCGGACAGACCGGGCCGTATGCGCAGCGCGCCGGGTACGACTTCATCATCCAGGGTATGAGCGGGATCATGGACCTCACCGGCGAACCCGATGGCGAGCCGCAGAAGGTGGGGGTGGCCTTTGCCGACATTTTCACCGGAACCTATGGCGCTGTCGCGGTGCTGGCGGCCCTGGCGCAGCGCGCACAGACCGGGTCGGGACAGCACATCGACATGTCCCTGCTCGATTCCATGGTCGGTGTGCTGGCCAACCAGGGTCTGAATTACCTCGTGAGCGGCAATGCGCCCCATCGTCTCGGCAACGCGCATCCGAACATCGTGCCGTACCAGGTGTTCCCGGTGAGCGATGGCCACGTGATCATCGCCGTGGGGAATGACGCCCAGTTCGCGCGGCTGTGTGCGTTCCTGGAGCGACCGCAGCTCGCCGCCGAGCCGCGCTTCGCCACGAATGCCGCCCGGGTCGAGCACCGCGAGGAGTTGATCGGGCTGCTGAGCGGACGGCTCGCCGGTCTCCGGCGCGCGGAGGTGCTGCGGGCCCTGGAGGCGCGCGGCGTGCCGGCGGGGCCGATCAACAGCCTGCCTGATGTGTTTTCCGACCCGCAGGTGCGGCATCGCGGGCTGTGCGTGCCCTTGCAGGCGCCGTGGGTGCACGAGGGTACCTTGCCCTCGATTCGCACGCCCATCCGACTGTCCGGGATGCAGCTCGCCATGGGGCGGCCCTCGCCTCGCCTGGGGGAGCACACGAGCGAGGTGCTGGCGGAGCTGGCTCGGTCGGACTGATCGTCGCGCGCTGCGCTGCGCCGGCTACGGCTCGCTGAGACTGCGGCGGATGCGGTGCAGCGTTTCGATGACCGCCGACTTGTCGCTTTCCGTCATGCCGTGGCACAGGCGGCGCTCAAGCCTCCGTACGCACCCGAAGACCATCGAGCTCACCCCCTGAGCGTTAGCCGGGAAGGCAGTCGAGCTGGAGAGTGCCGGCCGCTTGATGCGATGACTAGGTGGTTGCGGCGTCAGTCCTCCGTGACTCGGCGGGCCGGCACGCCGCCACAGTCGCGGTGGCTGTGGCAGGCGCGCCCGCAGTGACATGCGGGTGCGCGGCGGCGGGTGGGCTTGCGGTGGCCGCCTTCTCCGCCTCGATGAGCTTGCCCAGTACGCGACGGAAGTGCACGAGCGGTCCATCGGACAGGATCGCGAGCATCTCGAATTTCGGATCATCATCGAGCGTCCTTTGCTGCCGTTCGATGATCGCCTTGTCCTCCATGAAGCCTTCTATGAGGCTGTTGAGGAGCGAGCGCGAGATCGTGGAGTCATCGCCCTCGAAGTTATTGAGATAGGACCAGAAGAAGTGGGTGGTCCGCTCCGTCTCCGGGGTCATGAACTGACAGTTACGGTACTCGCGCGCCCCCGCGAGATTGCCCGACTGCGCACCCTGTCCTGCCGGCGCGAAAAGCGTCTCCATGGTGAAGATACCCGGCACGATCATCGTGGCAATGTTGCGCCGGTCGACCTTCGCGCCCGTTTCAGGGATCACCTTCTTGTGGAATGGCGGCACATCGCTGTTGAAGTGCCAACGTTCCACGCGAAAGCCGCGCTCCTGCCGCTCGATGGCAGTCGGCTTGGAGACGTATGCGTACTCCTCTGAGCCGCCGAGGGTGCCGGTGTGCACGAAGGCTAAATGGGCGAAATCGCTCAGGTTGTCGACGATGAGCAGATAATTCGCGTCATAGTGCAGATAGGCGGGTATGCCCTTCCACTGTGGATCGCGCAGGTATGGCAGGTCGATGATCTTTGCCGGATCCGCCAGCGCCGGATCGCCCATCCAGACCCAGATGAAGGGACGGCGCTCGAGCACGGGGTAACTGCGCACCCGCAACCGCGGCGGAATCAGGTCCTGGCCAGGGATCTGCACGCATTTGCCGGAGCCGTCGTACTTGATCCCGTGATACATACAGCGGACAGCATCGCCCTCGCGACGTCCCTGGGACAGCAACGCGCCGCGGTGGGGACAGCGGTCGTTGAGCGCGACCACTTTGCCGCTGTCACCTCGATAGAGCAGCACGTGCTCGCCCAGCAAGGTCCGCCTGAGAAGCTTGCCATCGATCAGCTCGTGGTCAATGGCCCCTACGTACCAACAGTTCCTGAGAAACATGGGCGCGCACCTCCAATCTGTTTCGCTAGTCGAAACGCGATTTCGTATATTGTACCATCTGGGCGCGCGAATGCGATGACCCGGCGGAAGCCGTACCGAGGCCGAATGACCGTGAAACCTACTAATAAGACCCGCGCGCCACGCGCCACACCCGCGAGACTCGATGGACTCCAATCCCTGCAGACGGCTTTTCGGATACTCGATGCGCTGTCGAATGCGCACGGGGCGGTCGGGCTTTCGAGCCTGGCTGCCGAGTTGGGGGAGCTCAAGCCGCGCGTTTACCGTCACCTCGCCACCATGAAACGCCTGGGAGTGGTGTTTCAGGACGCGCGCAACGGTGGCTACAGCCTGGGAGGTAAGCTCTTCACGCTGGGAGAGGCCGCGCTCGAGCAATTTGATCTGCGCCTCGTCGCAGCGCCATTCCTCACCCAGTTGCGCGATCTCACCCGGCAGACGGCGCTACTCTCGGTTCCGGGGAACGGCGAGCCGATCGTCCTTTCCAGCGTCGAGTACCGTGACCGGCTCGCGATCACTTCGCATGCTGGTAATCGACCGCCGCCGCACTGCTCTTCCCAGGGACGCATCGCGCTCGCCTTTGCGGATGAGGCAGCGCGCCATCGCGTGCTCGCCCAGAAGCTGGTGGCCTTCACTCCGCACTCGCTCATCAACCGGGCGGCGATCGAGACCCGGCTCGCGCGGATTCGGGAGCGCCTCTTCGAAGACGCCATCGATGAGGTGCGGCTCGGAATCAATGCGGTTTCCGCACCTGTCTTCCGCGAGTCGGACGACTGCGTCGGAATCATCGGCATCGTGGGCACCTCGGCCGAGATTCCCAGCCCCCCGCCGCAGACGCTCATCCGTACGTTACATCGGGTGGCAGGACTGCTGTCTGCAGAGCTCAACTGCCGAATCTACTTCGACCGCGGACTCACGGCCCGCTGACGGCCAGGATCGCTCAGTGGGGCCGTTCTTTCTCGAGCGGCTCGTGCCCCTCGCGCTGTGCCGGGTGGGCGTCGGCCTGTGCGAGGGCGTCGTGATGACGGTCGCCACCACGCTGCCCGGAAACTCTTTCAAGGGCCGCGTGCGCGACCGCCGGTCTGGCTGACGGTGGGGGCGTGCTTCATTCCCTGGCAGCCCACCGAGGATTTCCTCGGGCATGATGTGTCGCCCGGCCAGAAGCAGGTGCTGCGCTGGCATGTTCTGCTGCGATGCCCGAAGGACGTGCGGCTCGAGGAGGGGGAAGAGTGGTTCCTCAAGACCCGCGTGTCGCAGGTGAAGCGCCAGCGCGGGCTGTGTGCGTTCCTGGAGCGGCCGCAGCTCGCCATGGGGCGGCCCTCGCCGCACCTGGGGGAGCACACGAGCGAGGTGCTGGCGGAGCTGGCTCGGTCGGACTGATCGTCGCGCGCTGCGCCGCGCCGGCTACGGCTCGCTGAGACTGCGCCGGATGCGGTGCAGCGTTTCGATGAACGCCGACTTGTCGCTTTCCGTCATGCCGCGGCACAGGCGGCGCTCGTGGGCGGCGGCGATCGGCCGCAGCTTCTGCAGCAGCAACTGCCCCTTGGGGGTCAGTTCGACCTTCAGCGTCCGTCTGTCCTCGGTAGAGGACGTGCGCCGCACCAGCCCCTGACGTTCCATGCTCGCCAACATGGGCACCAGAGTGGTCCGGTCGACATCCAGAATGTCCGCCAGGGTCCCCTGGGTGGGGCCGCGAAGCTCACTCAGCTGATCGAGGAGTGCGAAACGCGCCGTCGAGCTGCGGAACGGCGCCAGCTGGGCTTCGAGCGCATCCAACGCCGCGATGTGAGTCAGGCGGATCTGCGATCCGACGTAGCGGCCCATGGGCCCCGTCTCCCGGATCCGCCTGATCTGCTCGGCCGACAGGCTCGGCTTTCGACGTCTCGTCTTGGACTTGACCATCGCCGCGCATCATAACGCCGCGCGGCGTCTGCCGCCATGGCGCAGCTCGCCGCGGTGCATGACGGAGCCCGCATGCGCCCGGCGAGTTGTGCACTTTCCAGAAGGTCTTGCCCGTTAATTAACGATGGTATACCATCGACAATAATCAGCCATGCCGCGAGCTGTGAGCCGCGCACGCATGAGCCATTGGAAACTTCGGACACAAGAAGAGTCGGGGAGAAGATGAACGTGAAAATGAACATGAAGCCGCACTGGCTCAGTCGCGTTGGCGTCGGGGCCGTGCTGTGCGGTGCGCTGCTCATGCCGCGCAGTCACGCGGCTGAGCCGCCTACCCCGGGCGCTGCCTTGGGCGTAAACCCGGCCGACGCCGCCGAAGCGCACAGCGCTCCGGCCGCCCTCGCCGAGGTGATCGTCACCGCCGAGGATCGGCGCCAGAGTTTGCAGGACACGACTTTTTCGGGGGTCGTCCTCACCGGCCATCAGCTGGCCGATCAAGGCAAGACAAACATCGACTCGGCTCTCGCGGACGTACCCGCCGTCCGCATGGAGGGCAGCGCAAACGGCGCGCAGATCTTCATTCGGGGGGTGGGGTCTGACGCGGACTCCCAGCTCGGTGATCCGGCCGTGAGCCTGAATGTCGACGGCATCTACCAGCAGGAGACGGAGGCCGTGACCTCCGCCATGTTCGACGTCAAGCGCATCGAGGTGCTGCGCGGTCCGCAGGGAACGCTCTACGGACAAAATGCGACTGCGGGCGTCGTGAATGTCATCACCAACGATCCGCTTCCCGGGGTGAGCCGCGGTTCCGCCCGGATAGAGGTCGGAAACTATCAGGAATTCGCTGCCAACGCGATGGCCAACGTGCCGCTGTCGAACGCGCTCACGTTACGGGTAGCTCTTATGTCCCGCAGGCACAACGGATATCTGAGCAACGGCAACGACAACGGCAATACCAAAGCCGGACGCGTCAAGCTGTTGTGGCAACCCGGGGAAAACTGGCGGGTCCTGTGGGCGGCCTCGTACGAGCATCTCCGCGATCACGATTTCGGCACCGTCGAGGCGCCGCTGAACAACGTCGCGCCCTTCTCGAGCAACAAGCCTGCCGGGTACCGCGATCTGTACTCTTGGAATACGCTGGTCAAGATCGACTACAGCTTCCAATCGGCGACCGTCACGCTGCTTGCCGGACACAACGGCTTTGGAAAGAGCGAGGCGAACGTGTTACTCGGTCTCGCGCCATCGGTGGCCGACCGGCGCGACGGCCGGCAAACGAGCGTCGAGCTCCGGGCGGTCTCGGCGCCGCGGTCGCGCGTCCAATGGGTCGGAGGCCTCTATTACATGACCGACGACGAGGGCCGTCGGGTCATTCCCAGCCTGATTTCCGTGCCGGCGGCACCGGCCGCCAATCCCGAGCTGCGCGTCGCGGGCTCAGCGTCCTATGCCGCGTACGCGGACGTCACGGTTCCATTGCCCGCACGGTTGCAGGTCGAGGGTGGTGTGCGAGTCACGAGGGACATCAAGAGCGCCCGCTATGTGTTCATCGACGGCAGTGGACTGCCGGACGTGCGGCCGAGCAGGAGTTGGAATTCGTTCACCTACAAGGCGGTGCTGGAAGAGAAGCTCTCGAGACGTTCGATGGTGTATGGCAAGGTCTCGAGTGGCTTCAAAGCGGGTGGTTATTCTCAGCAGTTTCCGGCGAATACGTATGATCCGGAGAAAATTCTCGCCTACGAGATCGGCTCCAAGAACGAGTGGCTGCACAGACGGCTGATAGCCAACGGGTCGATCTGGTATTACGATTATAAGGACTACCAGGCGTCGTATCCGGACATCGTTGGCGGCGCGTTCGCGCTCGTGACCAGCAACGCGGCAAGCGCCACGCTGTATGGCGCGGAACTCGAAACGCGCTGGCGAGCCACCCGCAGGGACACCTTTTCGCTCGGCTGGTCTTTCATTCATAGCCGCTTCGGCCGGTTCGTCTATACGTCGGTGCTCACCGGGCCCGTCAATCACAGCGACCAGCAGTTGCCGAACGCGCCCGTCTGGTCCGCGGACGTCGGCTACTCGCATGTGTTCGAGCTCAACGATGGTGCAACGGTCACGGGCAGCCTCACCAGTCACCTCACCCATGGCTACTGGACGACGGTGGAGCGTACGCTCGACTCATACCAGACGTCGTTCACGCGCACCGATGCTTACCTCATGTACACGTCGGCGAGCGGCGTGTGGCGGGTGCGGGTATTCGGAAAAAACCTGGAGGGAACGGCAGTGCGCACGCTGGGGCTCGCGAATCCATTCGACGCGGTGCTCATGCTCGCCCCGCCCAGAACCTATGGCCTGAGCGTTTCGGCGGACTTTTGAGATCTGTGCCGTGAAAGCACCGGGCGTGGCCCACGGCAGTCGCGGCGGCACCGGGACGCAGGTCGGCTGACCGGCATATCACCATGGAGTCGTCAGCCTTGACGGATGGGACAGATGCGGTGGGCACCCGGAGCAGAACGGCCGGGCCCGTGCAGGCGCTCGTGCTGTTGTTGCCCATCACCTTGGCGGTCATGGGCTCGGTGGTGCTGCAGCCGGTTCAGGGACTGTTGACGCAGCACTTCAAGGGAGTGCCGGGAAACGAGTACTGGGTTCCCTTCCTGCTCACCGTGCCAGCGCTCGCGGCGACCGGATTTACCGTCGTGGCCGGCTATCTCGCCGACGTGCTGGGCAGACGACCGGTGCTGCTCGTGGCGATGAGCGTGTATGTCGTGGCGGGGGTGGGGCCGTTCTTTCTCGAGCGGCTCGTGCCCATCGCGCTGTGCCGGGTGGGCGTCGGCCTGTGCGAGGGCGTCGTGCTGACGGTCACCACCGCGCTGCTCGGAGACTATTTCAAGGGGCGCGCGCGCGACCGGCTGCTGGGTTTCCAGGCGGCGGTCGCGACCGTATCCGCGAGCCTGCTGATCCCATTGAGCGGTTATCTCGGCAGCCGCATCGGTTGGAACGGCCCATTTCTCATTTACGGCATCGCCCTGATCTGGCTGCTCGGGATCCTGCTCTTCACCTGGGAGCCGAAGCCGGACGAGCACGCCGGCGAAACCGTCGGACATCTGTCCTGGCACGGCTTCCCCTGGCCCCAAATGGCGCGGATCTGCCTGGTGACCCTGGTCGGGGCGTACTTCTTTTACACCGTGCAGTTCGAGGTCCCTACTCTATTGCCTCGATACGGTGTCGTCGACTCCGCGGCCATCGGGGCCTGGATGGGGCTCGCGAGCTGGGGGATGGTGGCCGGCGCCGTCGGCTTTCAGCTGGTCGTCAAACGCGGTCCTGGAATCCTGTTGCTCGGCGAGCTCACGCTGATCGCTGCAACTTTTCTGCTGATGGGCCACGCGCCGACGGTGCCGGTTCTGATCGGCGCGGCGTTCGCAAACCAGATCGGCTGCGGCGCGTTGCTGCCGACGTTGCTCACGGCCTCGATGCGCTTTCTGCCCTTCGAGCACCGCGGCCGGGGCAGCGGAATCTGGCAGGGCACACTGGCCTCCGGTCAGTTTCTGGTGGCCATGTCATTTCCGGCCATTACCGACGCAACCGGTGGCAATCGCTCGCACACGTTCACCCTGATCGGAGGCGTCGCGGCGCTCAGCGCGGCGCTGACTCTCGCAGCGATGCTGCGCGCTCGCTGGGCGCCGGGTTCCGTCCCATGAATGGCGCCGGTGCGCCCGGGGGAATTGACACGATGAAGCATTCCGGAAAAGTGGCGCTGGTGACCGGCGGCAGCAGCGGAATCGGACAGGCGGTCGCCCTGCGACTGGCGGCCGACGGCGCGGAGGTCGCGAACTTCGACGTCGCGGCCGGCCTCGGCACCGAACAGCTGGCGGCCGGAATGCCCGGATCGGTGCATTCGTACCGGTGCGACGTGGCCGAGCCGGAGGCGATCCGAGCCGGCCTGGAGCAGGTGCGCTGCGCCCTCGGGGAGCCTGCGATCCTGGTCCACGCCGCGGCGGCGCTGTTTCTCATGCCCTTCGAGCAATTGACCCACGCGGATTGGCGACGGGCTCAGGCCGTGGGTCAGGACGCCGCGTTCCACCTGACGCAGCAGGTCCTGCCGGCGATGCGCGCGGCAGGTTGGGGACGGATCATCCTGGTCGCCTCCTCGACATTCTGGGTGGGTGGAATGTCCATGACCCACTACGTCACGACCAAGGGAGCCCTGATGGGCTTCGCGCACGGCCTTGCCGGGGAGGTCGGCGCATACGGGGTGACGGTCAACTGCATCGCGCCGGGCCTCACCCTGACGCCCAACACCGAGTCCTCGTTGCCGCCGGAATTCTTCGAGCGCGTCGCATCGAGCCAGAGCATCAGGCGCATCGGTAAACCCAGTGATCAGGCGGGGGTGGTTTCGTTCCTCGCCTCGGACGATGCCGCGTTCATCACCGGGCAGACCTGGGTGGTCGACGGCGGTCAGGTGCGCACATGAGGAACACCGCGATCGCCCGAGGAATGCCGGACAACTATTCAACGGCGCCGCGTGCCGGCGCATTCCGAATGAAATCAGGGCAAGCCGTCATGCAGCATCGCGTTGCGATTCAACCTTACACCAGTCGTACGACAGCCGGCACCCGCCCGCGGGCGCGGACCCCGCTGATCGCCCTGTTCTGCGCATGCGTGCTATGCGGCACGGTCCGATCCCAGGCCGCCGAGTCGGACAAAGGCGGCGCCGTTCAGCTCCAGGAGATCGTGGTCACCGCCGAGCGGCGTCAAAGCAACGTGCAGCGGACGCCCGTCGACATATCGGTGGTCGGCGGCGCACAATTGATCCGGCGCGGCATCACCAGCGTCAATGACATCGCCGACGTCGTGCCGGGCGTCAAGCTGTACCACGAGCGTGGTGGGACCAGTGTATTCATCCGGGGCGTGGGCAACAGCGCTTCCAATCCTTATGCGGATCCGGACGTCACCGTCAACGAAGACGGAGTGCCGCAGACCCTGCCTTCGGGCGCAAACAACCTGTTGTTCGACGTCGCCCGCATGGAAATCCTCAAGGGACCGCAAGGCACCCTCTATGGCAGAAATGCCACCGCGGGCGCGATCAATATCGTGACCAACAACCCGCTGTTCCGGAGCGCGGGCTCGCTGGGGATCACGGCCGGCAGTTATGGCCTGTTCGAAACCACCGGGATGCTCAATGAGCCGCTGGCGGAGCACCTCGCGGCCCGGGTCGCTTTCGACACCAAGCGTCACTCCGGCTACCTCTCGGACGGACTCGATGCCGCGGATGATTATGCCGGTCGGGTCAAGCTGCTGTGGAAACCCCTGCGGCAGCTGAGCGTGCTGCTCGGCGGCGAGTACGATCACCTCGGCGGCAAGGGCGATCAGCGTGTGCCCGTGATCACCTCGAGCGGCGCCTACTACTGGCCAAGCGTTCTCGGTCACGGCGATCCGTGGACCATGCAGAATGTCTTTCCCTCGCCGACCGGCGGACAGACACAGCTCATTCCCGCCAATCCCTACCAGGTCAATGACAACTGGCGCATCTGGGCGCACATCGACTGGAATCTGGGCTTCGCGAACCTGGTGGCGCTGCCGGCCTACCAGTCCTATCGCGAGGACTGGAACGACGCGGACCAGGGATTCGGATTCCTGCAGACGATGCACGACATTTCCCGCAGCCTCGAGATCCGGCTCGGATCGAATCGTTCCCTGTCGCGGCGTCTGATCTGGGTCATCGGCGTCTACGGGCTCAATGAAAATCTGCCCAACTACGTGCGGGTGCAGCAGAGCTTCCCGCAGATCGGCGCCGCCGAGCCGGAACTCGTGCAGATCACCAGCACGCCTCACGACGTGACGCGCTCCTATGCCGGCTTCGCGCAGGCGTCCTATGCGATTCTGCCGTCCCTGCGCCTGATCGCCGGTGCCCGTTACACCAACGACCGGAAAGTCGAGTCCGGCTATACCAGCAACGAAGTTCTGCCGGGAGTCTTCTCGCCGTTCAATGAATACTGGAAGGTTCAGGACCACAAAGTGACCTGGCGGCTCGGCTTCGCGGCGGATCTGACGCGCAGGTCGATGCTGTACGGCAACGTCGCCACGGGATACAAGGCGGGGGGATTCGGGGCGGCGCCCACCCCGGGGTTGACGCCGGGCCTGACGGTGGATCCGTCGCTGGTGCCGCTGCTGACTTACAAGCCCGAGGAGCTGCGGGCGTACGACGTCGGCATCAAAAACACGCTGCTGCACCGGCGCATGCGGTTGAACGCGGAAGCGTTCTACTGGATATACACCAATCAGCAGGTCCAGTCGATCTTCCTGCTGCCGTTGGCCGGCCTTCCGCCGGTCATCGTGCCAGCCGTGGTGAACGCCGGCCGTGGCATCGACAAGGGTCTCGACCTGAGCACGGAGTATCTGCTGACATCGAGCGACCGGATCCGGGCGTCGGTGGAGTATCTCAGTACACGCTACGGCTCCTTCACGTATCCGTTCATCTTTCCGAATAACCCGGTGAATGACAGCGGCAAGCCGTTCAACAATGCGCCGCGCTGGGCAGGGGATCTCGGCTACACCCACATCTGGACGACGCGCAGCGGCGCAACCGTGGCCGCCAGCGTGGATTCGTATCTGACGGAGAAGTACTGGGTCGGTTACTCCTACCTGTCGCCGTCTCAGGTGCAGAACGGATTCACCCGCACGGATCTGAGTCTGGGGTACGACAGCTCGACGAACCGGTGGTCGGTGCGCGTGTGGGTGAAGAACATCGAGAATGGTGCGGTGAAGATGTCCGCGGGATCCTCGGTTCCGGGCAGTACCACGGCCCCGGCGCCCCGGGGTCCGGACGGGCAGGCGCTGCAGTGGATGAACATCCTGCCTCCACGGACCTTCGGCGTCACGCTGAGGGTGAAGTTCTGAGCGATGCGATGGGCGTGGAGTGGGCAGGATGACAGCGTCAGGGACGTGAACCGCCGTTACCGTACAGCAGTGGAGAATCAGCCATGAACGCATCCGCGACCGGGAGCGCACAGCCGCTCGAGCTTAAATTTCACCACGTCGGCGTCAGCGTGCCGGATATCGAGGCGTCAATCGCCTGGTACGGGCGTGTGCTCCAATTCGAGCTGGAAGCACGGGGCCGGCTTCCGGCGGCGGACGTGCAGGTTGCGCTGCTGCGCCGCGGGGCGCTGCGCGTCGAGCTGTTTCAACCCGAGCGCGGGCTGCCGCTGCCGGCCGCGCGGCGCCATCCGGACGAAGACGTCCTGACGCATGGGAACAAACACGTGGCGTTCGCGGTGAAGGACGTCGAGGCGGCGGCCCGCGAGCTGAGGAGCCGGGGGGCGGATGTGGTGTTCGTCAAGCACATGCCCCAGGCGTCGGTGCTGTTCATGCGGGACAACGCCGGCAATCTGATCGAGCTGTTCGAGCAGCCCGATCTGTGGGAGCGGTGAGCAGCGGGCTGGGCGGGTGTGGACGGAGAACCAACGGCGGGCGGGTTCGGGTGTTCAGATGACGGGTCAAACGTACGATATCGTTGCGATGGGCGCCGGGCACAACGGCCTGACGGCGGCGGCGTACCTGGCCAAGGCCGGGAAAAAAGTGCTGGTGCTGGAGCGCAACGACTGGCCGGGCGGCGGCGTGGTGACGCGGGAGCTCAATACCCCGGGATATTGGCACGACCTGCATTCGAGCGTGCACATCATGATCCAGGGCAATCCGTTGCTCACCCGCGATGAGCTCGGGCTGCTGTCGCTCCATGGGCTGAAGTACCGCTATTCGGATGTACCGCACGCGACTCTGTTCCCCGACCAGAGCGCGCTGGTGACCTACAAGGACCTCGACAGGACGTGCGAGTCGATCGCCGGGGTTTCCCCGAAGGACGCGGACGCGTATCGGCGTTTCGCGCAGCTCGGCATGTCGCTGCTGCCGATGCTGATGCCGGGTCTGTACATGCCGCCGCCGCCGCTGGGTTCGATGGTGGCGATGCTCGACGGCAGCGAAGAAGGGCGCGTGGTGCTCGATGTGATGCAGCGCAGCGCCCTCGATGTCATCAATCAATGGTTCTCGCACGAACGGGTGCGCCTGCATCTGCTGCGCGCGGTGGTGGAGAACCTGCAGCTGCCGGATGAGCTCGGAACCGGACTGATCACGCTGTTGTTTCCGGCGATCATGCACGCTTATGGCGTATCGCAGCCCCATGGGGGCAGCGGCAAGCTGACCGAAGCGCTGGTCCGCTGCATTGAATACCACGGGGGCGAGGTGCGCTGCGGTGCGGAAGTGCGACGCATCGTGGTGTCCGCAGGCAGAGCCACCGGCGTCGAGCTCGCCGATGGGGAACGGCTGAGCGCGCGCGACGCGGTGATCGGGGCGATTCATCCGCACCGGTTGCGGCAGTTCGTCGACGGAGTGCCGGATCCGGTTCTGGTGCGCGCCGAGCGGACCAATCTCGCGCCCTTCAGCCTGTTCGTCTGTCATTACGACCTGCGCCGTCAGGTCCGCTACCGTACGCCGGAGAAGGCGGTCGAGCGGGCGATCATGCTGACGCTGTGCGGCACGGACGACATGCGCGAAATGCTGGATGACTTTGACGATCTGAGGCACGGGCGCATCAGCCGGCGCCGGCTGGTGGCCGGCAACGACAGCAGCATCACCGACCCGAGTCGGGTGCCGCCGGGCTGTGGTCTCTGGCACAGCACGGGCTTTGCGCCGTATGCGCTGGCGCAGGGCGGCTCCGCCCGCTGGGACGAGTACAAGGAGGAATTCGCCGACCTGCAGGAGGGGGCGTTCCGGCATTTTGTCGCCAATCTCACCACGGACAACATCGTGGCCCGCAAGGTGTTCTCTCCGGTCGATCTGGAGCGCAATTCGCCGAACAGCATGGTACGCGGCGACGTGCACGGCATTGCGCCGTATTTCTACCAGAGCGTCGGGCACCGGCCCAGCGCGGATCTCGGCCAGTACACCGTGCCCGGCGTGCAGAGACTGTACCTGGTGGGGCCATTCATGCACCCGGGCGGGGGCGTGTTTGGCGCCGGGCGCGCCACGGCCATCCGGATGTTCGAGGACCTGGGGATGGACTTCGAAGGGACTGCCGGTGGCAGCGTCGGCCCGGCGGCGGCAGTGGCGGCGCCCGCGCCGCAGATCGGCGCAGCTGCGCAGAGCGGCATGCGCCTGCGTGGTCCTTCCGGCGAGGAAATCATGGCGGTGAGCAGTTTCGAGCGCGATGGCGACAGCCTGCTCATCAAGGGCAAAACCCTGGGCACGATGCCGCTCGTGGCGCGGCTCGAGCCGCAGGAAGCGCGCTCGGGCGTGAAGATGCTCGGGCTGCGGCTGCTGTGGTTCCTGCTGAGCCTGCCGTTCCGTCGCGGCAAGGGAGGCGGCGGCCGTTGAGCTGCCCCGAGTTTGTGCGGCGCTGGGGCTGTACGGCAACAGACGACGATGGTGTCCCGGCGCGCTCGATGCGCTGCAACCGGTATCCGTGGAGAGATCATCCGTGAAGACAATGACGAGACCGTTGATGAGGATCCTGACGATTGCGCTGCTGGCGGCTGCGACCTGGCCCGCCGGGGCATGGGCAGCCGGACAGGGTTGCGAGCGGGCGTGTCTGCGCAACCTGGGCAACCGGCTGCTGGCGTCGATGGTGGCCCACGATCCAGGCTCGTTGCCGTTGAGTCACCGTTACGCGGCGACGGAAAACGGCGCTGCGGCGGCGCTGCCGATGATGACGCTGTGGCGGACGGCGACCGGCATCCAGAGCCGCTATTACGTCATCGATCCGCAGTCGCACCAACTGTTCTTCGTGGCCGCGGTCACCGAGGGGGCGCATGACAGCCTGGTGTTCGGGCGTATCGCGGTCGACCACGAGGCCCGGCTGTCGCAGGTGGAGCTCTACACCAATCGGTCCATGGGCGACGGCGGCTTTCAGTTCGGTCTGCAGAACGGTCCCATGCAGTTTCCGAGCAGGGTCTGGACGCGAGCGATCAGTCCCACCCAGAGGGAGTCTCGCGCGGCGCTGCTGCGGGCAGGGCGCAGCATTTTCGACCCGGCGCTCTCCGCCCCGCCGGTCGCCGCGGGCTGCCTGATGATGGAGAATGGCAAGTACTCGGACGATAACTTCAAGGTATTGAAGTATCTGTTGCCACCGAGCGGCAGACGGACCGCGCTGCAGCACAACGCGCAGGGCTTGGGGCTGGTGCCGTGCATGAATCCTGCGCAGCGCCCGGCCGACCGACTGGCGCGCACCACCATCGCGGACCGGCGCAAGGGCATCGTGGTCAGCATGGCGATGATCCCGGGGGTCGTGCAGCCCTACCTGGTCACGCACCCGACCGAGTCAGCCTTCGTGCCGAACGCGATCGCGCCTCCGTACCAGAAACTGCTCGTGGCACAATACCGGTCCGGAGCATTCACGGCGCCGCGTCTGCAGGCGATGCCGGTCACCGCGGCCGTGGCCCAGCTGTTCCGGATCTATGATGGGAAAATTCACGGGGTGCTGCTCCTGATCAACGTCGAGCCCCCGGGATCGAAATCCCCCTGGGTCGTGCGAGGGCGCCGGCCGGCGCCGTGAGACAATATCGGAAAGGCCACGGGTACTCTCCAGATGAAACAGCCGCCGTACCGGATGCTCAAGAGCATCGTGATGCATGACATTCCCATCGACTCCATCGCGGCGATGGAGCGTTGGTATTACCAGGATCATTCACCGGAGATCGTGCGGCGCTTCGGCGCCTGGGAGGCGCGCCATGACTCCTATCTGCCTGTGGATGCGCCGGCCGACGCTCGGGCATACGGTTTCTACAACTGGCGGGTGACCGAGGGCTGGTGGCGGGAGCTGCCGGCGCGGGGTCCGCAGGGGAATCTGTGCTTCACGCTGCCGCCGGTCTGGCCGAAGGTGGCGACGTGCTTCATCCCCTGGCAGCCCACCGAGGATTTCCTCGGGCACGATGTGTCGCCCGGTCAGAAGCAGGTGCTGCGCTGGTATGTCCTGCTGAGATACCCGAAGGGCGTACGGTTCGAGGAGGGGGAAGAGTGGTTTCTCAAGACACACGTGCCGCAGGTGATGCGTCAGCGGGGGCTGTGGCGGTTTTTCAGCTACCGCACGCTCAAGGCGCCACTGGCGCTGCCGGGGAGCTGGCCGCCGGGGGCGGTGCCGCCCGCCGGCAGCGTGCTGCATGAATGGGATCGCGTGTGCGAGCTGTGGTACGAGTCCTTCACCGACTGGCGGCGGGCCGTGATCGAGGAGCCGCCCGTCTACACGGTGCCGCCCTGGGCCACCTATGGCCGCTATCCGTTCCTCGAGCCCTGGGTGGATTTCGCGAGCTCGTTCCTGCTGGAGCGGCCGGCCGACGAATTCCTGCGGGATGCGCGCGCCTATCTGTGAGCGCGCCCCGGCTGTTCCACGGCACTGCTTGCGCTCGCCACCGGGGACACCCATAATGTGATACAGAAGTACCATAATACGGTATCGATGCGCCGCGCGCCGACCGAGCCATGAACGACAGCCCGCCTCCGTCTGCCGCCGCTTCCCGCGAAATGCGCTCCGTGGTGGTCCTGGCGCTTGGATTCGGGCTGGTCGGCATCGACCGCTACCTCATTTCCACGCTCTTCCCGGTCATCGCGCGTGACCTGCACCTCGACTACGGCGACATCGGCACGATCACCGGAGCGCTGTCGATCGCCTGGGGCACCGCTGCGCTCATCATGGGCAACCTGTCCGACCATGTCGGCCGGCGCCGGGTGCTGACCGGTGCGCTGGTGGCCTTTGCGCTGCTGATCGGCGCCAATGGACTCGCGGCGGGCCTTGTGGGGCTGGTGGCCGTGCGCATGGTCATGGGATTCGCCGATGGCGCCTACACGCCGGCCAGTATCTCGGCGACGCTCGAGGCGTCGGCCCCGGGACATCACGGCCGCAACATCGGCATCCAGCAGATGACCCTCACGCTGTTCGGCCTGGGACTGTCGCCGTTGCTGGTCGCCTGGCTCCTGCGACACATCGAGTGGCGGCTGATCTTTCTGATTTTCATCGTCCCGGCGCTGCTTCTCGCCTGGCTCACGTGGCGCGTCATCGGCGGGCCCGCCCCGTCCGCCCGTGCGGCCGGACGCAACCCGCTGGCCGATTGGCGCGCCGTGCTCGGTTACCGCAACGTGCGCGTGCTGATGGCGGGCATGTTGTGTTGGTTGACCAGCCTGGTGATCACGAGCGCCCTGATGCCGAACTATCTCCTGGATCATCTGCACCTCACGTTCGAACAGATGAGCGAGGTCATGTCGGCCATCGGCTTCGGCTCCATGGCCGGGACCCTGATCCTGCCGTGGCTGTCGGACCGTGTCGGCCGCAGGCTCGTGATGATCCTGTCCACGGTCGGCACAGCGCTTGCGCTGGTATGTCTGCAGTCGCTCTCCGGCGCATCGATCGCGGCGCTGTTTGCCGGCCTGTTCGCCGTGCACTTCTTCAACAACGCCTTGATCACCCTGACCGTGGGGCCGGTCTGTGCCGAATCGGTGCCGCCAGCGCTGATGGCGACCGCCTCGGGGCTCGTCATCGCGGTCGGAGAGCTGTTCGGCGGCGGTCTCGCGCCCATGATCGGCGGCCAGATTGCCCAGCACTTCGGTATCCAGGACATCCTGTGGCTGCCGATCGGGGCGGCAACCGTGGGTTTTTTCCTGTGCCTGAGCCTGCGGGAGACGCGCGCAGGCCTGGTGCGCTCGGCGGAGCCGGCGGGCTAGCGCGGACCTCGCGGGGCCGTGTCGGCATCGGGTGTCGCAGGCCCCTGCGGCATCAGCGGGGTGCGCAGGATGAACGGCCACGGCGAGACCTCGGTGGTCGGCGTTACCCGCACGTGGATCAGGGAAGGTCCGCCCGAGGCCAGTGCCCGCTGCAGCGCCGGACGCAGCGCGGCCGGGGAATCGACCCGGCAGGCCTCGACGCCAAAGGTCCTCGCCAGGTCATGGAAGTCCGGGTTGAGCAGCCTCGAGCCGATCTCGCGCCCGCCGAAGCGCTGCTGCTGATCGCGGCGGACGTTCTCGAAGGCGGAGTTGTCAAATACGATCGTGACCACCCCGATGCCGTACTGCATCGCCGTGGCGAGCTCCGGCAGGGCGAACATGAAGCCGCCATCCCCGGTGATCGACACCACCGCCCGGTCGGGGTGCGCCACCTTGACCCCGAGCGCGCTCGGGAAGCCGAAGCCGAGCGTACCCTGGTAGCCGCAGCTGACGTAGGTGCGCGGCTCGTACACCGGCCAGCCGAAGTGCGAGGCGAACCCCACCTGCGAGAGCTCCTCGACCAGGAAACCGTCCCGCGGCAGCGCCTCGCGGATGACCTCGAGATACGCCATCTGCGGCTGCACCCGGCGGATCTCGACGGCGCTGCGCTCCTTGGCGGCCGCAATGCTGCCCGGATCTCCGTCGGCGGCGTATCCGGCCGCATCGAGCGCCGCCAGCAGCGCCCGCACACCGGCCTCGGCGTCGGCCACCAGCGGCCCGTCGGTATCGAGCCGCTCCATCTCGGCCGGGTCGATGTCGATGCGGATGAGCCGGCGGCCAGGCAGCGCTCGGTGCGCCTGCATCATCGAGCCCCAATAGAGGAAAGGGATTTCGAGGCGGGTGCCGATGCCGATCATCAGATCGACCTCGCTCCACAGGTGCCACGCCGCGGCCATGTCAACCGCAAGAGGCTGGTCCTCGCCGACGATGCCGCGGCCACCGCGATGCGCCACGACCGGTGCCTGCAGACGTTGCGCGAGG
>JAKAFQ010000363.1 GCA_021817875.1 Pseudomonadota bacterium | reverse complement strand
GCAAGCATGAGGTGCGCCGCGCGGTATCCGGCCGAGGACCCCGGAGCGCAGTGCCGACTGGCGGTCTCGGGCTGGAGGGTCGGTTCCGAGGGACAACGGCTGGCGGATCTCGGCGACGGACGCTTCCTCAATCCCATCCTGCCGGGCGATCACCCGGATCCGGCGATTCTCAAGGATGGGGATGATTACTACATGACGTCCACGTCGCTTGACGTGTATCCCGGGCTGACCCTGTGGCACTCCCGGGACCTGGTGAACTGGCTGCCGATCGGCGCCGCGCTGCGCTGGGCCCCGGGTCAGGTTTTTGCAGTGGACTTGGTGAAATACGCCGGGCGGTACTTCATCTACATTCCGGTCGTGCCGCTGAAGTTTTCCCCGACTGCGGTCATCAGGATCTATGTCATCCATGCCGACCACATCACCGGTCCGTGGAGTGAGCTCAGCGACACGGGTATCGAGGGTCATATCGATCCGGAGCACGTGGTCGGCGAAGACGGCCATCGCTACCTCTTTCTGGCCGGCATCGACCGGGTCAGGCTCAGCGCCGATGGCCTCTCGGCCGCCGGTCCCGTGCAGCCTGCATACTCGGGATGGCAGTATCCGCGCGACTGGGTGGTCCAGGCCTTTTCGCTGGAAGGTCCCAAGCTGCTGCGTCGCGGCGGGTATTTTTACCTGCTCTGCGCCGAGGGAGGCACGTCGGGCCCGCCCACCAGCCACATGGTGACCGTGGCCCGGTCACGCTCGGTGTTGGGTCCCTGGGAGAATTGCCCCCACAATCCCCTCGTGCACACGTACTCGGCGTCGGAGCCCTGGTGGTCGCGCGGCCACGGCAGCCTGATCGAGGGGCCGCGCGGTGACTGGTGGGTCGTGTATCACGGCTATGAGAACGGCTACCGTACGCTGGGCCGTCAGACGCTCCTCGAGCCTGTCCAATGGACCCAGGAGGGATGGCCCGTCGCCACGGGGGGCGATCTGTCGCGCCCGTTGGCCAAGCCGCGTGCCGACTCGCTGCCGCCCGCGGAATTCCGCCTGTCGGATGACTTCAGCAGACCTGCCTGGGGTACCCGCTGGCGGATCTACCGGCCGAGTTCCGCGACATATGCTGCGGCGGCACGAATCACCGATGGCGCCCTGCTGGTCGAGGGTCACGGTGACGGGCCGCAGGACTGCTCAGCGGTCGTCGGATGCAGCGGTGACCACGCGTACGAAGTCAGCGTCGAGATGGAGCTTGAAGGTGACGTCGAGGGCGGTCTGCTGCTGTTTTTCGATGAGCGGCTGTTCCTCGGCATGGGGTACGACGGCCGCTCGATGAGTACGTATGCCGGTGGCCGACGCGGCTTCTGGCGGGAGCCGGTGCCGGTATCGCAGCAGCTGCGGCTGCGCATCGTGAATGACGGACAGATCGTCACGTTCTATCACGGAACGGAACCCGGTCGCTGGACTCGGCATGGGCTGCGGTTTGAGGTCTCAGGCTACAATGCAAACGTCATCGAGGACCTTGCCAGCCTCCGGCCGGCGCTGTTTGCCGCCCGTGGCGGGCTCGCCCGGTACCGGAATTTTACGTACCGCGGACTCAGGGATTGAGCGTCGTGGGCCGAGGCCACGGCGAGGGATGACGGGACGAGGAGACGCTCGTTCGTCGCATCGCCTTGATCGGTCATTTCCGGGAGGTCATGCGGTCCGGGCGGCTTTTGAAGCGGTCAGGGACGAACCTCTTGATACGGGTGAATGACTGCGACGCGGTAGAACGACGCCCGGCATGCCTGTGAGGTGCGGATTCGAATCATGCAAACCACCCGACGCACGGTGCTGAATCTGGGGCTGGGAATCGCGGCAGGCAGCGTCCTCGCCGGTGAAGGCCGAGAGGTGCTCGCGGGGGAGCCGGCAGCAGCCGGGACACAGCCGCGCCCCGGCCGGTCCATACCGCAACAGAAGCTCGCCAGGATCATCGTCGACAATGATTTTGCGGGTGATCCGGATGGGCTCGTCGCGCTTGCGCATCAGCTGCTGAGTCCGACGACTCAGGTCACCCTGGTGACCTCCCTGCCGTTGAACCGGCGGTTCGAGAGTCCCGCGCTTGCGGGGCGAAGCGCGGCAGCGGGCGCGGAATTCGCGCGGCATCTCCTCGGACTCGTCCACCAGCCGTCCATCCCCGTGCTGGCCGGTCCAGAGAACATCCCTGCGCATCAGGCGCCCGCCTCGCCAGCGGCTGGCGCGATCGTCCGCGAGGCGCTGCGACAGGACTCGTTGCCGCTCATCGTCACCTGCGGCGGACCCTTGACCAACGTGGCGACTGCCTTGCGCGAGGAGCCGCGGATCGCCGAGCGCATGACCGTGATCTGGATCGGCGGTGGCGCTTATCCGGCCGGTGGCTGGGAGTACAACCTGATTACCGACGTCGCGGCGGCGCGCTTCGTGATCGAGCGCTCACGCGTCCCGCTGTGGCAGGTGCCGCTCAACGCATACCGGCAGATGCAGTACTCCATTGCGCGGATGAACGCCGTGATGCGCACGGGACCAGAACTCGCCCGTTGGCTGTATCGGCGTTTCGTTCATCCGCCGGAATGGGCGAAAATCGGGGGTACCTGGCCGCTCGGCGACAGTCCGCTCGTCCTGCTGACCGCGCTGTCGTCCGAAAGCAGCGTATATGAGGAACGTCCCGCGAAAGTGATTCTGAAAGACGGACGCTACGGCAGGGAAATTCCGGGCCGAAGCGTGCGTGTCTACGCGTCGGTCGACGCCAGGCTGACGTTCGAAGACATGGAAGCGCTGTTTGCCCTGCAGCGCTGACCCGGAGCCGCAAGCCGTCGAATCGGACTCCGGGGGGGCGGATCGGTTCTTCGTGGCGCACGCGGCCTGTCGCCGAACCGCCATGCTCTGAAGCAACCACCGGCGCGGCCCCTGCGGGTCCAGGAGACCCGGAACTCTGGCGCCGCGCGGAGGACGGGGCGGCTCCGGGCCGTCCGCCCGATCGGGGCCCGATCCATGCCGGGCGCCCGCTTCTCGCCGGGTCCCCCCAATCCGATCGACCCGATCCCATTGACTTTTAGAATACGAATTTCTATTTTATATACAGAGCGTGCTGACCCTCCCTCGTTGCGGACCTGCCCTGCCGCCGGCCGTATCGAGGGACAAAAGGCGCCTATTTTGCCGCCATCGTCGCGGCCGCATGGGAGAAAGATTATGAATTCGCGTTTCATTTACGCGCTCGGGGTCGCCGTGGCCATGGGGCTGCCGGGTACCCGGGCGTTCAGCGCCCAGATCGTCCCGCCCGGCACCAACGGCGAGGCGAACACGCTGTCGGAAATCGTCGTCACCGCCGAGCGACGCCCGGAAAAGGTGCAGTCGGTGCCGATCGCGATGACCGTCATCCCGAGCGCCGAGCTCGAGCGCCAGGGCATCACCTCCATTCAGTCTCTGGCGCATGCGAATGCCGCACTGGACTTCACCGCCCAAAGCGCCGCCCCGGGTGGCGGCGCGTTCATCCGCGGCATCGGCACCGAGTCCGTCGGCGGGGACACGACCATGCCGTCAGTGGCCATCGTCCTTGACGGCGTGCCGCTCGGAGCAACCAACATCTACAAGATCTTCGATGTCGCGAGCGTCGACGTGCTGGAGGGTCCGCAGGGCACGCTGTTCGGAAGCTCCGCGTCCGCCGGGGTGATTTCGATCACGACGAGGGCCCCGGATCCACGGCACATGAGCGCGCGGGCGCGCATCGAATACGGCGCCGCCGGTCTGGGGTCGAAGTATTCCCGGCGGGTGCTGCATGCGGCGGTCAATCTGCCGCTGAGCGCGCGGTCCGCCGTGCGCGTGGCGGCCGTCAGCGACCTGAATTCAGACATCTGGCACAATGTCAACACCGGCGCCTCGAGCTCGGACTCGGATAACGCCGTGCGAGTCAGCTATCTGAACAGAATATCCGATGCTCTGACGCTCAATGTCATCGGTGATTACGACAAGGCGACCGACACGAACGATCCGAATCTCACCTACCGGTTCGCGCCGCCCGGATCGGCGCTGGCGAACGCGCTCACCGCCTGCGGCATCAGCGCGTCGAGCAGCAATTTCTCCAGTTGCAGCGACCATGCCTACTACGCCTCCCAGGAGGATCGCGGCATCCTGGCCCGCATCGGCCTGAAGCTCGGACGGGATACGCTGACCTCGATCAGTTCCTATCGCCTGGCCACCACGGCGGGCCGCTTCGACATCACCGGCATCCCGTTGCCGATCATGGAGACCCAGTTCGCGCTGGGCCATCCCTGCCTGTTCTACAACTGCGTGCCGATCTTCTCGATATACCCGGGCGGACCGAACCAGGCGCAGGTGCAGGACCGCAGTCAGGTCAGCCAGGAACTGCGCATCGCCTCTCCAAACAACAGGCATCTGGAGTGGGTCGCCGGCCTGTATTACCAGCATTATCATGTCGATGATAATTCTCCCGGCACCATCACCGCTAATTTTGGCGGCGGCACCTTCACCGCTCCGACAAACTTTCAGGCGGTCGCGGCCTCGTCCGAATATGCGTTGTATGGGAATGTCACCTATTTCTTCAATGCCGAAACGCGTCTGGCGGTGGGGGCGCGGCTGACCCGCAACACGGTCTACGAGCGCAAGCACGACCCGGCGAACAGCCAGAGCAATCTCACCTACTGGATCGCGGCCGGTGCCACCAAGCCGACGTATCGGGTCAGCCTGCAGCGGAATTTCGGCGCCGCGACGATGGCGTATGTGTCGTTCGCCACGGGCTACAAGGCGCCGGAGATTTCCGATGCGCTGTCCCCCAATCCTCATCCCGGGCAGCCGTGGAACGGCGGGATGTTCGCGGTCCGGCCGGAGACCCCGACCGACTACGAGATCGGGCTCAAGCAATCGGCACTCCATGACCGGCTGGCGGTCGATGCCGACGTGTTCTACGAAGAGGTGAAGAACTAC
>JAKAFQ010000010.1 GCA_021817875.1 Pseudomonadota bacterium | reverse complement strand
TCCCGCTCCCTGGTCAGGAAATCGGCGAGGAGCGATTCCACGACTCCAGAGAGATTGCCGGTAACGCCTTTAACCTCCTCAACGAGGTCCTCGCTCAGCGTGAGGTTGACCGGACGCTTACGTGCCGTACTGGCGGGGCGACGCTTCACTCTGATGCCCTCTGCATCTGCTATGCGCATCATATGCGCGTTGCTGAGAGCCCGCAACGTCAAGCCCGGAAACGACGGCTCCACCGTTTCCGACCCAATGGCCGGGATGTGGCCATTCGGATTGCGGCTTCAAGGGCAGCATTGACCGCACTCAGCACGTCGGCGGTCGAGCGGCTTACGGGACTGCATAAACAAGCTTGGTAGATCACGGCCGGACCAGGCGAGTTGCTTGGACGGGCAGCACGCCCCCGCCACCATTTCTCACACTTACCCTTCAGCCGCTCCCAGTAAGCCCTGCGCTCGACCGAATCAGTGACCCAAATGCAATTCATTTCGCAGCACCGCTCCAGCCTCGTCGCCGCGTCCCGAGGCGTAACGGCTTTCGGCCCCGGGCAGTGGGGCCAACTCACCCGGGCGCCTCTCAGCTCGCAATTTCTTGAGTCCCTCGCACGTCACCAACTGGCGCGCGCACTGGCCGGAGTCGCCCCCTATGCGGACCTCGCGATGATACGCAGGACCGGAGCCGCTTGCGTCTCGTTCGTCAGGCGATACCTCGCCAGGGCGCGTGTAAAAAGCTCGAGTTTCGCGGGTCGCATCAAGAGCTGCCGTGGCAACCCAGCTACCAACTCTCGGATTCTCCGCTGGCACTGCCCGGCGGACGGCGGACATCCGCAACCGCTCCATCCGCAGTCTTGTCCCCTGCGACTCTGTTATCACCACCCGGTGGGTCGGTGTATCACTCGCCGAGCCAGCCGCGAATCCGCTCGTATACCTGACCGGAGTTCAGTAAGCCCAGATGGCTCGTGCCCGCGGCTGTCCACTGGTGCGCTCGAGGAAAAGCCAGCCTGCGCCGCGAATCAGGATGGTGCCCGAGCGCGCTCGCAACGGGAACGAGCCCGTCGCCGATGAACTGATCTCGGTGAGGCGACGGAGCGTTCCCGATCATTGCGGCGATTGTGTAACACTGTACGCGCCCCGGAAGCGGCAGGGAGCGGCACGAGTCGCTGCGGTTCGCAGAGGGGTCGCGCCCCTTCCGGTGCTCCTCGAGCACGCATCCGTGACGCAGATCCATGATTCCCGCGCTGCGCATCCTCCCCAGAGCCGTGAACGGTGCGGTATAGGCTGTCTTGTCCAAGAGCAGCTCGAACCAATGGCCGGCACGCTCGAGCGGAACACCCTGATGCGGTGTGCCGAGAAAAACCAGCTTGCGCAGTTTGCGCGGCCATGCGTGACCCGCCTCTGACGCATGATGATGGGCGCTGCGCGCCACGAGTCCGCCCATACTGTGCGCAAGAATGGACACTTCCCTCAGTGGAACCGGCCAGGCGGCAACCAACTTTTCGAGCAACCGCGCAAACGCTCGTCCGTTCGCCGAGATATGCAGGCCAGTGTTGTAGTGTAGATGTAGCACCGTGCAGCAGAGATCGCGGGCGAGTTCGGCGCCGTGGTCATGCCCTGCTCGCTCCCAGCGGCGATCGCTGCAGCAAAGCCCGTGCACCAGTATGAGCACTTTGGAGCTCGGCATCCGAATCTCAGCCGCAAGCCCGTCGCGCGTAAGCTCCAGCGGCTTTCCCTCCCGGCGCAGACGCATGGACACCGCGAGCGGATTGCCGGTTTCCGCGAGATAATCGCCCAGCACGCCGTTCAGCGCCGCAACCACGGCGTCGCGCGCACGCGAAGACTCGATATGACCCAGCACGGGCGCGACGGCCTGCAGCGCAACGTCGATGCCTCCGCCGACCGCACGCGTGATGCCGCCAATACTCTTGTAGACCATCGCGGTAGCGTCACTCAACGCGTCGCCCGCGCTTACGCCCGCGAACCGCATCGGCTTCCTCGCGATGTTCGTATGCATCGCCTCCACGAGCGCCGTACCGCCGCAGACCGCATCGACAAACATGCGGGATACGCCGCGCAGATCCGTGACATGGTTGCGAATCACCTTGGTCATCGACTCCGCTCGAGCGCCAGCCCGCTTTCGCTACACACTTCCCAGCCTCGACAAACCGTCTGAGTGCGAGCTCAACGGCACGATAAGCGTGATCACTCGTCGAACTCGACTGTCAGGCCCAGCTCCGTCTCGATGATCCTACCGAGCGAGCTCGCCGACAGCGCGAACCCGGGCCGGCGCCGGTAATCATCGACGCTGAGCCAGAGTGCAATCACCTCATCGAGTTCGAGGCCCGTCAGGGTGTGGCACACGGCCGTCGTGCCGTCGCTCGCGATCCAGAAGCTATGCTGGTCCGAGTGTCGCCAGCGCCGTGTAAAGTAGGGCTTCGACAGCTCGACACTGATCTCGCCGGCATCCGGCACGTCATCCAGCAGCCGCACGAGCGCGCTGCAATCGGCCACTGGCGCTTGCGCGGAGGTAAGTCTGGCTTCGCTCATTCTGATGAGGTCCGTGGCGCGCTGACCGACGCCCGCGTCAGTTGGCTCTCGACACCGGCGCCTCGAGCGGTGACTGTGAATGAATGTCGATCGCGAGCGCCAAGTGCACCCCGCCGGGCAATGTCAGCAAGCACGGCGGAAGCTCCAGCCGCAGTCGTCGCACGCGAAGAGGCTTACCAGAAGCTCTGCGACGTCGCCCTCCGCGGGCACATGCTCGAGCAAGGATTGGGCGAATCGCAGCTGGCTGAGAGTATTCAGGATCACGCCTTCCGCCGAAACCCATTTGAGGAAACCCGCGGCTCGTCCATCAGCCGTCCCATCCAATGGCTTTCGTGACGTGCGCCGCCGAGCTCCGCGTCCCCAGCATCGCTGCGCGGCTCCCCTGCCCCGCAGGTGTGCTGCGGCTCGATGCCGAGCGCTGCGGAAATCCCAGCCGGGTCGATCGTAGAATCGCGGATACGCGGAGAAGCCATGAACTCATACGCGCTCATGGGATTTTCCATTGGAACAGCGTGACCCAGACCACAGCAACCGGATGCCGAATTCCGGAAGTCCGGTTGAAATCGCGGTGAGTCACGCTTCGATTTCCGGCCAACCGGACAGTCGCTCCGCTGACACGAGGACGACAGTCGGTTTTCCGCTCCCGGCCATGGCGGCCGGGAGCGACGCTGCTCGGTCAGGAGTCAGTAACGACGCGAGCCGCCGTGGCGATTGCCGCTGCCGCCCGAGCGTTCGCGGTCCTGTGCCTCGTTCACCTTGAGAGAGCGGCCCTCGAAGTCGACGCCGTTCAGCGCCTGCATCGCCCGAGACGCGTCATCGTTCGACATCTCCACAAAGCCGAAGCCGCGCGGGCGGCCGGTCTCGCGGTCCGTGATCAAAGAGACCTTCTCGACGGTCCCGTGCTGGGAAAACAGGGCGCGCACGCTCTCGTCGGTAGCCGTGAAGGGAAGATTTCCAACGAATAATTTCGTCACTATGGAATACTCGTGAAAGGGAGTGATATGAGGCGGCAGGTACATCCTGCCTTCCGGTTCGCGGAGCTTTGCGAGGTGGCAGACATTGGCCGGACGACGCGCCCGGAGGCGGCGCTGGGCACCAAGGCAGACAAGCCGAAAAGATACGAGCCGTGTCATAGACTACAGGATTCGCAGGCATACCGCCGAACTTTCGCCGCTCCTGCCGCGCATGAAAATCCGCTATCGCTTGCGCTCGCTTTGCTGGGCGCGCATGCTGGTCCGGTGCGTTGAGCACGAGATGCCGACGCGGCGAAGCGGAGCCAACATGAACGGTATTGCGGCGACGCGCATCATTCGCGAGCTGCTGCGACAGCGCCTGCTGTCTCGTCATGAAGCCTGGCGGTGCCAAACGAGCAACCCGGCGGACATCTGTGCGACGGCTGCGGCGAGCGTATCCGTTCCGCGCGGGCATCGTACGAGGTCGACCGTTCGCCAGGCATCACGTCGCAGTCCGTCGAATTGCATCGCGCATGCTGCGCGATCCGGCAGTACGAGGCCGAGAGCCCGCCTGTCTCGTGACGGATCCGAACGCAGGAGCCGAACAGAGTGATGAGCCTTACCCTGATCGATGCTTTCCGGCGGTTCGGCGCCGAACCGGCCAGCCGACTGCGCAGCCTGTCCGCCATCGCGGCAGACGGCGCCATGGTGCTCAACTGTCTGCCGGCGCATTTCGGCCACCCCGCGCGCGGGGTATTGCGCTACGCGACCAGCCTGTCCGCCGCGGAGACCGACTCCAAGGTCGTCACTGCACTCAGTGAGCACCTGACGCGTGCGCGTGATGCGAGTCTTCCTGTGAGGATGATCGTCGCTTTCCCGGACGGCGGAGAAGCCGGCAGGGGCAGGAGCTATCACGTCCGTCCTGATCTGACAGGAAAGGTCGTGGAATTCGATGGAGACCGCTTCGTGATCGACTTTACCCGAGCGCAAGCGGCGTGTCCGCCGCTCACCGGCCGTCGCAAGCCGCGACGCTCAGTGGGGCTGTGAGCACACGGCCGTGAGCGTAAAGTATAGGCGCAACTTGCACAGCGGCTTGGACCTGAAGTCGCTCACACGCGAGCCGGCGCATTCGAGCACGCCCTCGATCCGATGTGACGGATCCTCCACTACCGCGTGCACGGCCGCGTTGAGCTCGAACTGGCCGTCGCAGTCAGCATACGGACAGGGGAAGACAAAGTACGCGCGGGCCGGAGGGTGCAGGACGTGCGATTGCGGCACCGGGGTGGCCGCGCCGCCGCCCTCGAATCTCAGCTCGAAGCGCAGCTGCTCGACCCCTGGGAACACCGTGCGCAGCTTAGGCGCAGCCTCTCGGTCCCGGTGCAGCTGGGAGTAGCGAGTCTGACGCGCAGCGCTACCGCGGGCCCGGCCGAGCTTCATGTTCCGCCACGGGATGCCGGATCGCTCGGATCACCGGCTGGATCCGGCAACGGCGTCACGATGTCTGCGGGGCCATTTGGGCGAGCCGTCCGGCGTTGCTGCTTCTCGAGCTGGCGCGCCTTCCTGCTCAGTTCCTTCTGCTTCTTGACTTGGCGGTAGTTCTGTCTGGGCACCAGGTTTCCTCTGTGAGGGCGGGTCGTCAACTCGCGCGAGGGATCGCTGCACGCTCGGCGTTCGATCGATCAATATTGATGCTGAGCACGCGGACGCGCTCCGTTGCCTGATACGGCAGTGCCCGGCCACTGGCGTCCTGTCCACTGACAGGGCCGTCGAGCTGCTCAAGCCGCTTGTAGACCTCTCTCGCCCCGGTCATGTCGATTGCATCCGCATCGCTGCTCATGGTTCACCTGTGGGTCCCGCGAGTGGCCACGGCCGTTTCCGTCCGTATCATCACGTCGCCGGGCCGTCACGCTCGGAATGGTTTGCTTGACCTCTTTTCCCGCTTTGCCGCCCGCTTCTCCAACAGTGTCTTGGCGGGCTTCTTCTTGTTGTCCTTTTTTCTGTCCATTCCCTTGCTCATGTGTCACTCCTCGATTCTGCGGCAAAAAGGCGCAGCGAGCGCAATTTCGCCGGGCCCCGGCCGTGTTTGTCAGGAACGATGGTCAAACGAAGGTCGCTGATCGGGGCAGGTTCGAGCGCCGCACTTCGCGCTGAACCGGCGCGACCGCAATGCCCATCGGCCAGGTGGTCGATCGGGTGGTCCGGATCATCCGACGCGCAGACAAGGACCGCCTGGCTCCCGATATCGATCTCGCCCTCCTGCGACAGCAGCCGCTTTCGCACACCGGCTGAGTTCGAGAATGAATCGGCGTTTACCTGTTGCATTTGCTGACGGATTCCTCAGGAACCCGAGTTGCCATCGTGATGGTCCGCGGAATCGCCCAGTTGCGGAAGCCGATCGGGTTGCGAACGTCGCCGCTGCTCCTCACGCACCTGCTCGAGCGTCAGGCGCGTGGCCTTCGCAACGACATCGAGCACAGCGTGCTCCGATTCGCGCGGCAGCGTCAGGCGATGCAATCTCTCCCAGGCGCGGATTCGCACAGCGGGAGTATTGAGTTCAGACGACTGTTCGATCCGTTCCCGTTGCGCGCGCTCCGCGTCCTCCTTCTGCGCGCGCATAATCCGCGAGGGGTAGCCCGTTGGCGGATCGACAGGATCAGCCGCTGGCGACGGATGCGAGCTGAGACTCCAAGGGTTCAAAGACATATGATTTACCTGAAATGAGTGCCCCGTCTGCGCAGACATAGGCAACGTCTGGCGCCCGCTTGCGGTCGTTTTCAGCGCCGGCCGGTTTTCCTGGCGGAAAGCGCGGCGGGACGAGCCGACGGGCCCTGAGTTGCGGCCACTCTACACCGACGGTGATCGCTTCGCGTGCTTTTCGGAATATAGGGGCGTCAAGGCGCCTGCCGACATCCGAAGGTCGGCGGCGTCCGTGGGACTGGCGCACACGGTCCGCGCGTCGCCCTGGATCGGCGCCTCGGTCCATTCTTCCTGCTCGCCGCGTGCGCCGCCTACCCGGGAGCACACTGGCACCGCAGTCCCGGGCACATCGCTCTGCACTCGGGACTCGACGGTCGGGCGGACCCGTGGGCCACGCGCAGCCTCAGGGCCGTCTTTTCCCCGTGATCATTGCCACCATGGCCCTCATTGCCCTGACGCTGCTCTGCGGCATCGTCCATCGGGTGCGTCCGATCCATGCGGACGGCCCCAAAGGCCGCCAGAAATCGCGCGTTCGCAGAATCACCTCGCTCATGCTGCTCGGCACCGCGTATTGGGTTGCCATGCTGTTCTCTTCGCTGGCGCTCCGCCCGCTGCTGTCCGCCGCACTCCAGCATCCCTCGGCCGTCACCGCACTCATCCCCGGATTGATCGCCATTGCCCTCACAGCCGTGCCGAGGTGGTTCGGTGAGGGCGGCAGCAGGCCATCCGCTGCGCCGCAAGAGACGGGGACTCCCCGCATCCCGTTGGAGAGCGCACGTAAGACCGCTTCCGGAAGCTCGACGTCTTCTACTTCAACCGCGACGACCCCTCCGTGATGGTCCAGGAGCGATTTGGCCTCGGATGCACGGTGAAGCTTGCGCGGTCCGCGGCCTGGCTGATCGTTCTTCTTCCGCTTCTGGCCGTCATCGGTTTCACCGCGACGCTCGTCGTGCGACACGCAGTGCGCTGACAATACCTCTGCACCAGATACGCAGCGCCCCACGCCCGTCCGGGCAAGGGCACTACCCGTCCGCCGCTCGAGTTCATCGCGACGAGCCGGTTTCGATGACACCGTCCCGGGCACCCGCCGCGCGCGAGCCCCGGACGCGGACCGCACGGCGAACACCCTGGAGCGCCCCGCGGCGCTTCAGGGTGTGATCGGAGCGGCCACTTCGATTCCGTCCGGAAATCCGAGTCCTTCCTGACGCGCGCCCCTACCTCAGCTTGTTAACGTGCGTGCACCTGTCTATGGCGGACGCCATTCCGGCGGCATGACGCACACGGTTCCGGACTGAAGCCAGACAGCCCCGTGCACCGGCACCACGCCATTCGCGCCGCCCGCCCGACACCCTGCCGCCCATACCTCCGCCGAGGCGTACCACCACTTGATTTTTGAGACCGACCAGGGCCAACGATTTCCACCCCGTCGGCAACATCCGGTCGCCCAGCAGACGCGAACCCGCCTCGCAACCCCGGGATGTCAGGATTACAACACCACGAGATTTCGCTCGGTTGCGTGCTGAACAGCCTGGAGCGGAATCCTGCCATCGAATGTCACGAATCTTCCGCCGTGCCGAACGGCGAGGCCGAGCAGGTACACGTCCGTAATCTGCCGCGGACCGTGGATCCGCGTTGCATCGAATACGGCCGAATCAAGCAGACTCGGCGCATCCGGCCAGAACTCGTGGATGCTCTCCCGGCACGCTTCGTCCAGCCGCCTGACGAGCGCTTGAACGGGTTGCGGATTGGCATACGACGGGCTCGACATGATGCGAATGCAGCCATTCTGCGTCAGCGGACACGATGCCCAACCTTGCCTTGCATGCCTTTCAAACCACGTAATCGCGAGCTCGTGCGAAACGTGATCAGGATCAAACATGGCAATCAGAACGTTGATGTCAAGTAGAGAGCGCACTGTTTCCCCGCAACTTCACGCCCGGAAGGCTCATCGCTCAGCCGCTGAAGACGAGGTCCGCTCCCTGCAGGCCGCTAGTACACGTCGTCCTCGCGGAGCTTGTCGATCTGCGCGTTCGTCACCAAGCGACCACGCGAGGCGAACGGCCTCACGCCGTAGACCGCCTTCGGCTCCCGCACCACACCCGTCTCCGGCGGGCTCGTCAGTGCGTGCCGCGCAAGCTCTGAGATCATCTGCCCCACGGTCTTTTTCTCGTATCGCGCCCGCTCCTTGGCGGCCTGGAGTACGTCGTCCGCGATATCAATGGTGGTGCGCATGCATCAAATGCTATTGCATCACGCATCAGATGTCCACCGCGATGTGATGCGCTCTTCTTGCCATCGGTCTTGCCATCGGTCTTGCCACCGACCGTATCGCCCAGGAATCCCTATCCGGCACAACGCACGCCTTCCGCGGAAACCGGCGAATCCCGCCCACGCCACCCACCTGCTTAATCGTCATCCCGGCTCGCCCCTCAGAGCCGATGCTGGCGTCACCGCCTGCGCGACGGACCATTGGCGGACCCCTTCATGCGGACACCGCAGCCCAGGTCAGTGGCCTGCCAGCGCATTGGCATGCCACCAAAGTGGCAGGTTGCGACGCTTGCCCCTGCGGAGCCCGCACCCATGACGTTGGGCCGCTCAGACGAATTTCTGCACGCCTCGCCGCGATCGAGTCGAATGAGACCGGTCACGGTAGCGGATGGCGCGGCTTTCACGATCGGCACCGTTCATTCGCGGCGAGGGTGGCCACCCGGCCGCATGCGAGGGCTTTCCGGCAGATCTGCGGATCAAGCCTCCCATCGAGGGTTCCCCGCACCAACCGTTGCGGACCGTCCCGGGCCACGCGTCTCTTCCCGAGGAAGGTTCGTGACCGTCGTCGGCGTCGAGCGCCTCTTGCGAGATCGTGACTCGAAAGCAAACTCGTGGGTATCGCGACCGAGCGGCCCGCGCAACCTGGCGGCAATCAGTGCCGGGGCGGCGTCGAAGGACGTCGGCACGCCATCATCGCGCAGTGGGTGGGCGCGGTGTGGGCGGGGCCACTGGGCGTTCCGCCTGCATCGGCAGGCGCACGTCCGGGTCGAGAATGAAGAGTGCGCCGCGCAACGCTGGCGCCGCGAGCCCGATCACGCATCGCACTCGACGGACAGACCGAGTTCTCCCCGGACGATGTCCCCGAGCGCCTGTGCGGACAATGTGAATCCCGACCGCCGCCGCTGCTCGTCGAAGCTCAGCCACACCGCAATCACTTCGTCGAGATCGAGTCCGACCAGGGTCAGGCAGACGGCCGTCGTGCCGTCACTGGCAATCCAGAAACTGCGCTGCGTGGAGGATTGCCAGCGTCGGGTAAAGTAGGTCTGGTTCAGTTCTGCGCGGATCTCTTCGGCATCCGGAACCTGCTCGAGCAGGCGGATCAGAGCCGCGGGATCTGCTACGCACGCCCGGGCGGAGAAGATCCTGACATCGTCCATTTCACGGGGTCTCCGGCGCCTGTGGCGACCGGGCCCGGGCACTTTCTGCTTTTACGTCCAGCGCCATCGGCGCTGTCGCCCGAGATCAGCAGGCTCGCCGCCCCGGGCTGGTACAGCCCGGGGCGGCGAAGGTGCAAGGCGGCGCGTCAGTAGCGACGTGAACCACCGCCGCGATAGCCGCCACCGCCGCCAGAGCGCTCACGCTCCTGGGCCTCATTCACTCTGAGGGCCCGGCCCTCGAACTCGGTGCCGTTCAGCGCCTGCATGGCGCGCGAGGCATCGGCATTCGACATCTCCACGAAGCCGAAACCGCGCGGACGACCGGTATCGCGATCCGTGATCAACGAGACCTTCTCGACTGTCCCATGCTTCGAGAACAATGCATGTACGGACTCATCGGTCGCCGCAAAGGGCAGATTTCCAACATATAGTTTAGTCACTGGAGAACGCTCACGATAAAAACGAAGGGAGGGCAGATACACCTGCCCGTTGGTTCGTGAAGCTTTGCGAGGGTGGCAGACAAGGCCGGAATCGCGCCGGGCGGCGCTGGAGGCCGAGACAGTCAAGCCGAAAAGATACGAGCCGGCACACACCTTACACCAGTTCGCACGCCCGCGTCGAACTTTCGAATCCTTGTCTGTGGAAGAGGCTCCACGGGTTACGGTCCCCGCACCACCCGGCAATCGACCACGGGCCGTCGCGCATCGGGCCGGTGGCGACGGCCGGCCGTCCCGACTGCCGGACCTGCCCCCAAAGGCTTTCAATCATTGGCTCGCGACGATGGTCCGGGTGTGCTCCGATGACTTGCCCGCCCGACCCCGGGGCGCAGGCGCCGTTCCGGCTCCCTGCGCGGCGATCCGCAGGGGCGCTTACCGCACGAGCGCACCCGCAAGCCCGCGCAAAGTCTGACGAGCGGATCGATGCATCGCGTGTCGATGGCGCCCCTCACCCTGGACGAACCGGCGCCCTCCGCCGCCTCATTATCTTCGACTCCCGTGCCTCCCGGCCGCCGGGTTCAACTGGCTCCCGGTCCCCATGCGTGACAGAGAAGCTCCGGCAGAACCGTTCCCGCCGGACCTTGCAGCGAGCAATTCACGAGCGTTTCGAGAGCCGTCGGGTTGGGGTTCACCTGGACGGTAACCGCGCCCGCCCGCGCCGCGATCCCGAGGAGCGAGGCGGCTGGCTGCACCACCGATGAGGTGCCGACGCTGAACATGACGTCCGCGCCGGCCGCCGCGTCCCGCGCCGAGTGCCATGCCTCACGGGGCAGATCCTCGCCGAACCAGACCACTCCCGGCCGGATGCGACCGCCACATGGGACGCAGCGCGGCGGCTCGATCGGCGTGCCGCCCTCGGGCAGATCCGCAACGGTATTCGCAACCGCATGCGGCCGCCGGCACCGTTCGCAGTACGGCGCGGCGATCTGCCCATGCAGATGAATGACGTTCTCACTGCCGGCACGCTGGTGCAGGTCATCGACATTCTGCGTCACGAGGGTCATCGCCGGCACACGCCGCGCCATCTCAGCGATCGCTCGATGCGCCGAATTCGGCTGGGCCTTCAGGATTTGCATGCGGCGCCATTCGTACCAGCCCCACACCAGCGCCGGATCACGCCGGAAGGCCTCCGGCGTGGCGAGATCCGCCGGATCGAACTTCGCCCACAGGCCACTCAGTCGGTCGCGGAAGGTCGCAATGCCGCTCTCCGCCGACACCCCTGCGCCCGTCAGGATCACGACATGGCGTGCGTTGCGCAGGGCGTCCAGGAGCTGCTCGACATCATTGCGCATGGAGAACTCCCCTGCCTATCCGCGGACACGCCGTACGCCGTTCAGGCGAAACACCTGCTCCGCCCCGAGTCCATCGAACAGGACATCGTGACAGCTGAATACGAGCACCTGAAGTCTGTCGGCGGCGCGGAACAACAGCCGGTGAATCTGCCGCATCCGCTCCGGGTCGGTATTCACCAGAGAGTCATCGAGCACCAGAGGCAGCGTCCCCCCGCCGGCCAGCACTTCGGCCAGGCCGATCCGCGTCAGGAGCGCCAGTTGCTCCTGTGCGCCGCCGGACAGCTCTTCGAAAGGCTCGCGGAGCGCCTCGCCGCGCAGGCCCACCATGCCGAGTTCCTCGCCGAGATCGAGCTCGCTGCCGGGAAACAGGCTCGCCAGGTACGGTCTGACGCGCTGCATGACCGGCGCCGTCAGTCGTTCCACCACATGCCTGCGTTCCTCCGAGAGGACATCCCAGAGCCGCTTCGCCGCGGCCGCCTGCCGCTGCAGGCGCTCGAGCTGCACGCGTGCCCGCTCGAGATTCGCCTGCGCATCCTGCAGGGTGTCATAGGTTGCCGAGCCGGCGAGCGCGTGCAGGACTCCGGTGAGGCGCTCGAGTCGGCCGCGGGTCTCCTCTGCGCCATCCTGCAGGGTCTGCACCGCCTGAGAGAGCCGCTTCGCATCGCGCTCGGCCTGCGGCCCGCCCAGGTCTGTGAATTCCCGCGTGCACTTCTCGAGCACCTGCTGGGCGAGCGCACGGTCCCGTAAGGCCTCTTGCGCCCGGTGTGCGAGCGCCTCGGCCGTCGGCCGCGTCGCCAGATCGCTCGCCAAACGTTCGCGCTCGATCTGCCGGTTCCGGCGCACACCGGTCTGCGCCGCGACGTCGCTGCGAATGCGGGTCAGCTCGGCATTGGCCGCATCGCGGGCATCGCGCGCGACATTCCATTGCGATTCCGCGGCGATGACGGCGCTCTGCAGCGACTCCCGGCTACCCGTCACGCTCGTCACCGGTCCGAGTCGTTCAAGCTCGGCATCGACGCGCAGCAGTTCTTCGCGCAGAGCGTCCGGCGGCCCGGACCATGTCGCGCGCGCCTCGCCCGTCAGCTGTTCGATCGTCCGGGTGATACGCTGTACGCGCTCGTAGGCTGCGCGGGCCTCCGGCACCGTCGAAACCCCACAACGTCTCAATGCTTCTGCAAGATCGGCATCGGATCTCGACCTGGCGTCCCGCAACTGATCGAGCGTCCCGCGTCCGGGCTGAACCTCGATGGTGACACTCTCGCCCAGACTCATCATCCGGTTCTCGACGACATCGAAGCTCAGCCGCGTTCCGGCAGGATAGGAGACCCCGTCGACGTCCGTAGCCTGTTTCAGGGTCACCACGACGCGGACCGCCGCGCCATGCAGGCGCGCTTCCGCGGTACGCGCCGCATCCTCGAGCCGGGAAAGACGCGTGAGGATCTCCTCGCTGATTTCGGGCTCACGCGCCCGCTGCTGCTGCGCCTGCTGCCCGTCCCGGTCGATTCGTTCGAGGTTCGCAACCTTGGTCCGCAGCTCCCGTCGCCGCTCGGACAGCTCGCCGCGCCGAGCCTCGCGGTGCGATTGTTCGAGGGCTGCACGCGCGGCTTTGAGCGCCTGCTCCGCCGCGGACACCCGCTGCCCTGCCGCGTCGGCACGGGCCTCGAGCGCCTGCTGGCGAGAGATCAACCCCTCGATGGTGAATTGCAGCGCCTCGCCCGCCTGGTCGAGCCGCCGGAGCGCCTCATCCGCCTGCTGCCGCTCCTGCCGTTCCCGCTCGGCGCTGTCAGCCCTCACCACTGCGGTGTCGAGCCTCCCCTGCGAAACTGCCCGCTCGATATCGGCCTTGCGGGCCGCCGCGCCGCGCTGTTCAGCCTCCTCGGCCAGCCGCTTCGCGTTCTCCAACCGCATCGACAGTGAGCGCAGATCGGCCCGAGCGCGCTGCAGGTCGCGCGCTGTCTTGTCGCGATCCTCGTGTGCCTTCTGCGCCTCCTGTAAGGTTCTCTCGGCCTCAGAGAGTGCCGTACGCGCCTGGCGCAGCAGCACTGTCTCCAGGCCGGTCGCCGTGTAGTAGCGGCCATACTCCTCCTGAACGCGCTCCATCAGCCGCTGCCCGCGCTCCGAGATGGCTGCCACGCCGATTTCCTGCGAGAGCCGCTCCTGAAGGCGGGCGCGGCCGTCTTCGTTGAGGTCCTCGCCCGTGCCGCGCCGTGAGGCGCCTTGCGCCACCATCAGCAACGGCCAGATACCGAGTTCGTCCACTTGAGGACTGCGGGTGCCGCCCGTGCGGGTTCCGAGCAGGCGGCGCAGCTGAGCCTCGGCGTCCTCTCCGCGCAGCGTCGCGCCACCGCCGGAAAGCTGCGCCAGGGCGCCCTTCAGGAACTGCTTCTGCAATTCGTACTGCCGGCCCTCGAGTTCGAAGACCAGCCGCACGGCGGGCGATTCGACGCAGATCCAGCTCTGCAGCCGCTGCTTGTGCTGCGCCGCGCCCTTGTGCGACTCGAACAGGGCGAACTGGATGGCCTGGAACAGGCGGCTTTTACCGGCTTCGTTGGGGCCGAGGACCAGGTTGAGCCGGGGCGAGAGGGCGCACAGGCGTTGCGACAGCCCACGCCAGTGGCGCGTCTCGAGCTCAAGCAGCCGCATCGGCGCTCTCACGCTGCAACCGGTACAGCAGCTGCAGTGCACCGGCGTCGGCCGGATCCTGTCCCGACTGCAGCCGCTGCACACCCGCGATCATGAACCCCTCGGCGGTGAGGGAAGCCAGGTCCTGCGGCCGCGGTCGCGCCACCAGCAGGTCGAGGTCCGCATCGAGGTACGCAAGCCTCTCACCGTAGTCCTGCACCAGGGACTCCAGGGCATCGCGCGCCGCCATGGAAATCACACCCCGCGCCCGCAGCCTGATCAGGGTCTGGGACCGCTGCGGCAATGCCTCGAGCTCGGCGCGCAGTTCCTCCACCTGAACGTCTTCGGTGAACTCGCGATCGAGGGTGAGCCAATGGGTCTGGGCCACCTGCCGCCGCTGCACCCGGGGCTCGCAGCCCGGTCCGTCGATGTCCACGATCAGGACGGCCCCCGGTTCGGACTCCTTGAACCGGGTCGGTTCCGGGGTGCCCGGATACCAGGCACGGGCGTTGTAGCGAAAGGTGCCATGCCAATCCCCGAGCGCCAGGTAATCAAATCCCAGGCGAATCACCCGGTCGGCATCGATGAGATTGGGCACGGCGGATTCGATATCGCTCGAGAAGTCGATCACACCCCCATGCGCGAGCGCGATCCGGATACCCTCACCCGCCGTCCGCTCCGGCAGCCACGCGGTCGGGTCTTCCGTCTCGTGCCGACGGTAAAGCGGACAGGGATAAACCCAAGCCTCCCCGATCCGCACGGGCTCGCGCCGGGTCAGCAAGCATACAGAGGGTGTGGTTTCGAGCCGGGCGAGCGCGCCGTCCTCGGTCGCAGCGTCATGGTTGCCGGGCAGCAGCCCCACGGGAATGTCCCCAAAATCGCGCAGCGCATCCTGGGTCTGCTGCAATGCATCCCGGCCGAGCGCATTGTCATCGAGGATGTCGCCCGCGACGAGAACCGCGTCCGCACGCACTTCACGTGCAAGAGCGCCGATGGCGCGCACCGTCTGGAATCGCAGCAGTCGCAGTTGCGCGGCCTTCTCCGGGCTCAGGTAGCGCAGCTTCAATCCGAGCTGCCAGTCGGCGGTGTGAATGAATCTCACGACTCGCACCCCCCGCGCATCGAGCACCACAAAGCCCCCGGGTCGATGCGGATCTGCATCGTCCGCAGACCCCCTGCCGACGGACCTCTCACTTCATCCTCATCCGGATATCGTGCCTGTTCGAACCTTCGCCGGTGTGACCCGGAAGCCGGCTGAGACCTGGACCGGGACGGTTGCGCCGCCGGCCGCATCGGGGCGCATCGTCGCACAGCAGGCACCAGGCGTCACCGTCGAACGAACCGGGCTCGCGGCCCCGACCCGTCCCGGTCAGACAGCCGGGGCATCGCTCAGAGCCGCAGGCGAGGAGCGACCGATACGGTCACGTTAAGCGCTTATGAAACCGTCACGTCGGACTTGCCATGCGTGTCCGTCGTCGGCAGCCGTCCGGCCTTGCGCAATCGTCCCACGTAACGATAGAGCGTACGCTCGCTCACGCGGAGCAGCTGAGCGGCCTCGCGGCGATGTCCGCCGCAACGATCCAACGCCGAGAGGATCGCGGTCTCATCGAGGCCGCGGCGCTCGGCGGCCGGGGCACCCTCCTCCCAGGGCGGGCGTGGCTCGGCGCCGCTGGCCGCCGGGCCTGAGAAGGCGATGTGCCAGGGCTGGACCATCCCGCTCGAGGCGAGCACCACGGCGCGCTCGATCACGTTACGCAGCTCGCGCACGTTGCCCGGATACTCGTAATTGAGCAGGACCTCGATGACCTCGGGCGAGAGCGGCAGGTGACGCTCGCCTTCCGGGGTGCGCACCAGGAAGTATTCGGCCAGCGCCGGCACATCGTCCTTGTGCTCGCGCAACGCCGGTACCCGCACCGGAAACGGCGACAGCCGGTAATACAGATCCCTGCGGAACAGGCCGTCTTCGACCATGGCGGCGATATCGCGATTGGTCGCCGCGATCACCCGTACCCTTACCTTCAGATACTCAGTGCCGCCGACGCGGCGCACGGCCCCGGTTTCCAGCACGCGCAGCAGCTTGCTCTGAAGCGGCAGAGGCAAGTCTCCGATCTCGTCGATGAACAGCGTCCCACCGTCGGCAGCCTCGAACAGCCCTTTCCGGCGGGCACCGGCGCCCGTGAACGCGCCCTTCTCGTGGCCGAACAATTCATTCTCGATGAGCTGTTCGCCGAGTGTCGAGCAGTCCACCACCACGAATGGTCCGTCGCCGCGCTGCGAGTAGTGATGCACGTAGGCGGCCACACGCTCCTTGCCCACGCCACTCTCGCCGAGAAGCAGCACCGTCGTGTCGGTCGGCGCCACCCGCTGCAGCAGGCTGACCAGATGCAGCATGGGACGCGAGCGCCCGATGAGCAGCGACTCGGCATGCACCGCGGACATCGGCGCCACCGGGCGGATGTACTCGCCGACGTAGTCGATGCGGCCCTGAGCGTCAGGAATCGGCACCGCGTGCAGCTGCACCTGCTCGCTGTGTGTCTGATGATAATGGATATGCAACACACCCAGCTCACTGCCGGTACGCAACACTTCCTCCAGCGGACAGTGTTCCCCGTTGCGGCTGCACGGCAGAGCGGAGTGGTGTGAGATTTCATGACAGCGCCGCCCCACGACCTCGCCCTCGGCGATGCCGTAATGACGGCAATAGGCGCGGTTCGCGGCCACTATCCGATAGCCCCGATCGATGATCACGAAAGGCTCCGGAAAAGTGTCGACGATCTGCGCGCAGCTCGGCTTGGCCCAGGAGTCGTCTGTCATGACGAGGACCCGCTGGCTGACCTGACACTGTCAGGACAATGGCATGCGCTGTCAGGTTTGTCAAGCCACACACACGCCAGCCTGGCCACATCCGCCGGGCCGCGCGCTGCCGTTCGTCCGGATGGAACTGCGAATTGTCGCGTGCGTCGGCAGCGGACGGCATTGAACCGCCGCGTGGATTCCTTTTGCTCACCCACCCGGCGGATGGCACGGTTCTTGTAACACCAGACGTCGTCGAATGATGTCCATCTGAGGCCGGCAGCGCCAGGCACAGGCGACCGGCATCGATGCATACAGGTTCGCGCTGCGTCTGCCGACAGCCGCATCCGTGTCTGCCCGGACAGACCGGCTGCGCAGCCGATCCGGCCGCCGCCGAGGAGTAGGCCATGACCAATAGACTCAGTCTTCTGTGCGTGTCCGCGACCCGGGAAAAAATCCAGATGGCGGCCATGGTCGCGGCCACGGCCGCCGCCGTCGGCAGCGAGGTCATCGTGTTTCTTTCGATGAATGCGCTCGGCTATTTCGTACAGGGCGACTCGCGCGCCCCGCCCGCGGAGGGCGACATCGGACGACTGATGGCGGAAAAGAACGTGCCGCCGTTCCGCCACCTGTTCGAACAGGCCAAGGACCTCGGCGGCGCGCGGCTCTACGCCTGCTCCATGGCCCTGGACGTACTCGGAATCGGGGAGGACCGGCTGCAGCCCTGGATCGATGGCCCGATGGGACTGACGCGCTTTCTGAGCGACGCCTCCGGCGGCGACATCCTGGTGTTCTGAACCACAGGGAGAACGACCATCATGGGAAATGAGACAGTCAGGGTGGTGGATGCCACCGGCAGCTTCTGCCCCGGACCGCTGATGGAACTGATTGCACAGATCAGGGACGCACAGATCGGCGACGTGCTCGAGCTGCTCTCCTCGGACAAGGGTTCCGTGCAGGACGTTCCGGTCTGGGTCCAGAAAGTCGGTCACGAACTGTTGGGCAGCGAGGAGAAGGACGGTGTCTGGCGCATCCGGGTCCGCAAGGCGAAGTAGCCGGTCCGACGCACGCGAGTTCCAGTGACGAAACACCCAGCGGGAGAAGGCCATGAAAATACTGATCATCGGCGGTGGCATGGGCGGCACCATCCTGGCGAACAACCTCGCGCGCCGCTTGCACGAGGAACTGCACGCCGGCAAGGCCCGGATCACCATGCTCTCGGCGTCGCACCGGCACATGTACCAGCCCGGCCTGCTGTACGTCGCCCTGGGACAGATGATGCCTGACGAGCTGTACCGCGATCAGCGCAGCCTGCTGGAGCCCGAAATCGACTTCCACGTCGACCCCGTGGAGGAGTTCGCGCTGGATCGCAACCAGGTTCGAACCAGCAGCGGCAAAACCCACGGCTACGACGTGCTGGTGATCGCCACCGGCTCGCGCATGTTTCCCGACGGCACTCCCGGTCTGAATGAAAATGCCGAGTTTTTCTATACCGAGGAATCCGCGCTGCGCCTGCTGAGACGCCTGCAGCACTTTCAGGGCGGACGGGTGCTGATCGCCGTCGGGGTGCCGCACAAATGCCCGATGGCGCCCCTCGAGATCACCTTCATGCTGTACGATTATTTCCGGGATCGCGGCATTCTCGACCGGACCCGGATCCACTACACCTACCCGATCGGACGCACACACAGCCTGGAAAACGTCGCCAAGTGGGCCACACCGGAGTTCGATCGGCTCGGGATCACCTATGAGACGTTGTTCAACATGAAGCAGGTCGACGGCAGGGCCCGGGTGGTCCACAGCGAGGAGGGCACCGAGGCGCCATACGATCTGCTGATTGCGATTCCCGCCCACAAGGGCATGGAAGTGATCGAGAAGAACGGCCTGGGCAAGAGCGGCTGGATCGCCACCGACCGTCATCGTCTTAACATGGAAGGCCGGGACAACGTCTTCGTGCTGGGCGACACCACCAACCTGCCGATCAGCAAGGCTGGTTCGACGGCGCACTTCGAGGCCGACGCGCTCGCGGAGAATCTGGCCGCGATGGTCAAGATCGGCACGCCGGTGCGCGACTACGACGGCAAGGTGTTCTGCTTCATCGAGGCCGGCAAGGACAAGGCCACTTACGCGATGTTCAACTATCAGACTCCTCCGAGCCCCAAGCCCCCGACACGGGCGGTGCACTGGTTCAAGACCGCTTATAACCGGCTCTACTGGGCCTCTGCCCGCGGCCTGCTGTAAGGAGACATCTCATGAGCGACACACAGAGCGCGCAGGCCGCAGGCCAGGCCGAGGATATCGAGCAGCTGGTGTCGAGCGCCCGCGATGCGCTGAGCGATGAGATGATCGCCCGGCTGGCGGGAACTCTCGCCGAAAGCCTCGACCTGCTCGACCGCATCAACCGCAGTCGCCTCGCGCGGGCTCTGCCCGTCATCACCCAGCTCGTGGACAACGGGGATCTCGAGCGGATCGTGCAGACGACGCGCGTGCTGGCCGCGGCCGGCGACTCCATGAACGACGAAATGGTGGGCAGGATGGCCGGCGTGGTCGGCGACGGACTGGATCTTCTCGATCGCGTCAACCGCAGCCGCCTCGGCGATGCCCTGGCCGTCATCACCCAGCTCGTGGACAATGGCGATCTCGAGCGCATCGCGCACCTCGCACGGCTGCTCGGCGCCGCCGAGGACGCGCTCAACGACGAGATGATCGCGCGCGTGGCCGGTGTGCTGGCCGATTCCCTCTCGCTGCTCGAGCAACTGACCCGCAACAACGCGCTCGGCCAGATTCTGACGTTCTTCCTGCGTCCGGAGGTCCAGAATGTCCTGGTCCGCTGGGGGGAGGCGCTGCTCGGGGCCAGCACCGAATACCAGCAGCTGCCGCCGCCGAAGGGCGGAATCGGCGGCTGGTGGCGGCTGCTGCGCGATCCGAGCAATCAGCAGGCGATGCAGTTCTTCGGGCTGTTCGGCAAGCACCTGCAGGGCCGGCGCCACTGACACGCGGCGCGCACCGGACCCCGCCCACCGTCCGGGCTCGAGAGCACAGACCGCCGCGGCGTTGCCCGGCTGCCCGGCTATGCGGCCACCGCATCGCGCTGTGCCGGTTCGCGAGCGGTCCGCACACTCTCGCCGGCCGCTCCGGCTTCGAGCCCGCGACCGATGGCGTAATAGCGCCAGCCGTGCGCGCTCATGTTCGCCGGATCGTACAGGTTGCGTCCATCGAAGATGACCGGCTCGAGCAGCGCAGCGCGCATCGCCTGCAGGTCCGGACTGCGGAACTCCGGCCACTCCGTCACGATCGCCAGCGCGTCGGCACCCTCGAGCGCCTCATGGGCCGAACTGCACAGCACCAGTTCCTGGCGCTCACCGAACAGGCGCTGCGCCTCCCGCTGCGCCACGGGATCATAGGCGCGGACGGTGGCGCCCGCCGCCCACAGCCGCTCGAGCAGCACTCGGCTGGCCGCCTCTCGCATGTCGTCCGTGTTCGGCTTGAAGGCCAGGCCCCACATCGCAATGGTCCTGCCGGCCAGATCGCCGAAGTGCGCCACCATCTTGTCGAACAGCCGAAGCTTCTGGCGTTCGTTGACCGCCTCGACCGCGTGCAGGATCGAGGTGGCGCAGCCGGCCTCGGCGGCCGAGCGAATCAGCGCCTTGACGTCCTTCGGGAAGCACGAGCCGCCGTAGCCGATGCCCGGATAGATGAACGCATAGCCGATGCGCGGATCCGACCCGATGCCCTGCCGGACGCTTTCGATGTCCGCACCGACGCGCTCGGCGAAATTCGCCAGTTCGTTCATGAAGCTGATGCGCGTGGCCAGCATGGCGTTCGCCGCGTACTTGGTGAGTTCCGCGGAGCGGATATCCATCACGATCAGGCGGTCATGACTGCGGGTGAACGGCTCGTAGAGCGCCCGCATCAGCTGCGCGGCGCGCTCGCTGTCGGTTCCGACCACGACCCGGTCGGGTTTCATGAAATCAGCGAGGGCGGCGCCTTCCTTGAGAAATTCCGGATTCGAGACCGTATCGTACTCGAGCGCGACGCCGCGCCGCTCGAGGGCCGCGCGGACCGTGCCGCGCACCTTCTCGCCGGTGCCCACGGGAACGGTCGACTTGGTCATGACGACCTTGTATTCGCTCATCCGCTCGCCGATCGTGCGGGCGACCGCGAGCACGTGGCGCAGATCCGCCGATCCGTCCTCATCGGGCGGCGTTCCGACCGCGATCATCTGCAACACACCGTGCGCGACACCCAGACCGGCGT
>JAKAFQ010000362.1 GCA_021817875.1 Pseudomonadota bacterium | reverse complement strand
CGGCAGCCTTGGCAACACGTTCTCGGCGAACTGCTGTGAGCTCAACCTCACGCACAGCGCGAACGGCTCGACCGGTCAGTGCGATGAGGGCGAGATCAAGCTCGCCGCCGAGCGCCGCGCGCAGCGCACGGTGTACATCGGCTCGTACTGCTCGAAGGAACGGCATTTGATGTTCTTCTCGCAGTGCATCCAGGAGACGGAAACCTATTGCGCCTTTGGGGGAATCCTCTCAAGGCTGATTCAGCAGCAGGGTCGCGCGCAGCTGGCCGATGCTGCACGCTCCGCGAATGGCAATGCGCAAACCCGCGCAGTCGACTTCCCCCTGTATCAAGGGCCCGGGGGGTGGACGCAACCGTTCACGCTGAACGGGGATGCAATCTCGATCTACGAAGCACCGCAGTCCTGCACCACCTCGCAGGGGGCCAATGGACCGAACTGCCCGGTGACTCTGCAGCTATGGTTTGCGGTGTGCTCGATGAGTGGCGGGTGCGGCGCCCTGCCCTCCAATCCGCAAGACGGCAGCACCACGTGGCAGGTCTCCGAGATCAACACCATCGCCGCCATGGAGCAGGCCCTCTCCGAGCACGTCATCGCCGCGGGCTCCTGCGATAGCTCGAGCAGCGAGTGCCGCTATGTGTTCACCGCCTGGCCGCCGGCGAGCGGCGGGAAGGTCGTGCTGACCAAGTCGATGCAGTTCCTCGCCACCGATCCGAGCACCCGCTCGAGCGAGGTGATCATCGGCAACGACGTCGTGAAGGTGACCGACCCTGCGCTCACCCTCGGATCCGCCTGGCCGCAGAGCATTGCAGCTGAGTTTTCCACCGACGGAGGACAGTCGTGGAGGCCCCTCCAGCTTCCGATGTCGATCACCACCCCCATGTCCGTCGCGGCCAGCGGGTCGTCTTCGTTCTACGGCTTCACCGCCGGCAGCCTCGGCCAATACTGGAATCACGCTCCTCAGGGGCTGACGATCCTCGGCAGCTGCGATACCGGCTCGGGGGTGTGCCAATACTCCGTAACAGGACAGGTCGTCGCGGTTCCAAAGCCTTGGGGTAATCCGAAAGCCCCGGATTGCAGCGGCTTCTCGGTCTCGCAGCTCTCGATGCTCGATTTCTCGAAGATGAACCTGTCCGAGTGGGTCAATCACGTCGGCGCACCGAGCGTGCCCTCGAAATCGCAGATCCTCGGCCAGGCGCTCTCGAGCACGAAGTCGGGCGGCGCCGGCGCCGCTGCCGACTCCAATCCGGTCCCAAGCGAGGTCGCCACTGTGACACCGACCGAGGATATGGGGCCATTCGAGGCGGTGCTGCATGTCGCTCAGTGGTGGCAGGGAGACCTGCAGGGGCCGGATCCGATCTACGGCGTGAAGATCAATTGGGGGGACTGCTCCCCCGACAGCGAGGCCTCGCCGCTCGCCTCCGGTGGCTTCCGGGCCTACCACGCCTATCGCTCACCGGCCACTCCCGGGATGTGCGGCGAACATGGCCCCGACGGCGACCTCACGGAGGTGATCACCCTGTGGGTCGATGCGAAGGACGGCGTGCACGTGATGCACCTTCAGGTGCGCAACGACTACAACAGCTATTCCGCCGGAGACTGACCGATGGCTCTGATCGGCAAGAAAGACGCCTGGGCTCTCGCCTCGATCGGGGCCGGCGCACTGGCGACGAACCCCATCTTCGCCGGTGATCCGCACGCGCTTGCCGCGCTTGCATTACCTGCGGCGGGCGCGTCCTGGTTTGCCTGGAAGCGTGCGCGGGACTGGCTCGATCTGACGGACACGAAGAGCCGGGAGGGGTTCGTTCTGCCCTCCGATGCGCCCACCAAGGAGCACATGCTCGAGAGCGCCGGGCTCAGGTTCGGCTACACGCGCGACGACAACCGCCCGGTCGACATCGACGACAACCTGTTGATGCGCCATACAGCGATCGTCGGCCAGTCCGGCGTCGGCAAAACGACGCTCGGGGAATTCCTGCTCTGGCAGCAGGCCGCCCGGGGCGGCGGGTTCATCTTCATCGATGCGAAGCTCGACTCGAAGACCCGCAATCGCATGGGCTACATGATGGACGTGCTCGGCCGGTCCGATGACTTCTACGTCCTGAACGTCGATGACCCTGAAAACAGCAACACGTACGCTCCGATCCTCTCGGGCGACGCCGATGAATTTTCGGATCGGCTTCTGAACCTCCTGCCGCTGGCTGAGAATAATCCCGGCGCGGATTACTACCGTCAGTCCTCCGGGCTCGCGTTGACGGTGATCGGCGGCGCGCTGAAGGCGGCCAAGCTCCGCTACCACATGTCCGATATCGGCATCCTGCTGCAATCTGCGCGCGCGCTATCCGAGCTCGAGCGGCTCACGCCCTCCGGCACTCCGGAGCGACGCAACCTGCAGGTCTTCCTCGATCAATTCCGCAAACGCACGCCGAAGGAAGGTGTGCAGATCGACGTCAACCGCATGAAGGAAGTGCTCGGGGGCACCGGCATGCGCATCGCGAAGTTCGCCCAGGGGAAGTTCGGCCAGGTGTTCAACACCTATGCGCCGGAGATCGACCTCACCGACATCGTGATGAACAACAAATGCCTGTACGTCATGCTGCCTACGATGGGCAAATCGACGTCGGCCTATCAGCTCGGCAAGCTGATCCTCTCCGATCTGCGCACCGCGGTCTACAACGTCCAGGGTTCCCCGGAATCCAAGCGACCCGATCCGCCCTTCCTCGTGCTCGCCGACGAGATGGGGTCCTACGTGATGAGCGCGATCTCGACGCTCTTCGAGCAAGCCCGCAGCGCGAACATCATGCTGGTGCCGGCCTTCCAGACCTTCGCGCAGCTCTCGAACGTCAGCCGCGACTTCGCCTCCATGATCATCCAGAACACCTGGTCGAAGGTGTTCTTCAAGTACGCGGACGATGAGGCCGCAGAGAAGGCAGCCGACATCATCGGCATGTCGAAGAAATACGCCCGCTCGCTCTCCGCGAGCGAGAACGAGGGGACATCCGCCTCTGCTTCAAAGGCCTCGCCCCTTGCGAGCAAGTCCTCCGGCGCCGGGCTCTCAGAGTCCTATCGCGAGGTCGAGGAACACCGCGTCTCCCCAGAGCAGCTCAAAGCCCTCACGATGGGTGAGTGCGTCGTCATGAACGGGCCGAGGGTCTATCACATCCGAAGTCCCATGATTCACTGGCCGCGCAATCTGCCCGACTACCGAGTCCTGCGCCGGCACACCGAGGTGCCGCCAGGAGAGAAGACGCTCAACTTCGAGGAACGCTACAAGCAGTTCCTGATGTCAGCCGAGGATATGGACGATGAATAGCGCCTCGCCCGTCCTCAACGATGCGCACCACTTCCTCGCCCATAGTGCGCACCCGTTCCTCCTGATCATCGCCGGCGCGGCGATTGCGCTCTTCGTGCTCTCGAAGATCCCCGGGCTCGAGCACCTGGTCAAACCGCTCGTCGGCGCGCTGTTCAAGCTGCTCGAGGCCGTCGCGGGATTACTGTGGTCCTGGGCGATCTACGCGGGCAAGGCGCTCTTTCAGGCCCACCTCACCTTCATCAAGCATCTGATTTTCCCGGCAAGTGCGATCGATCCGACGGACAGCATGCGCCGCGAAGCCGAAAAACAATAGGAGTCGATCGATGGCGGACGAAGCCGACCGTGCCCAGCAGTTCGAGCAGATTCAGCTCGCGCAGTCCCTCGCTTTCAGGCAGAACGAGAACCTGCCCCGCAAGGGCCGGTGCCACAACTGCAATGAGCCCCTTCCCCCGGATGCGTTGTTCTGCGATGACGCCTGCGAGCAGGATTTCCAGCGACTGAGGCGAATGCGCGCGCAGCGCATGAGCTGAGGGGTCGAGACCTCAATCCGAATGGGCCTCGGAAACTGCCCTTGGCGGGATCCGTCCGGCGGCGATAGGATACTCACCAGCCGGCGGTCATTGGGCCACCCAGAGCGACCGGCCCGAGAGAGCACATCATGAGCACACAGACTGGTCTGGAACTTGCCGCGCTGATCCTCATCGTAGGGACCGTAGGTCTCGCGGTGATGGCCAAGGCACTGTACAAGCACGGCCGCCACGGCGCCGGCCGGCGCTGAGGGCAAGAGAAAGGGCCAGCGGCAAATGCCGCTGGCCCGGGTTGCTAGACGGGACCCCGTTGACGGGGGCCTGCCAATCTCGACGCCAGCACCGCCAGAATTCCTGTTCCCAGGATAATGGTCAGCGCCGCCGCAATGAGACCACCGGCTCCGTTCACGGCTACTCCTCTTCGGCGTACGATTCGATAAGAAGCGCTGCGACCTGCAGCGCGACCCAAAGCACCGACCCGAGCAGGTACCCCAGTCCGATGTCGGACTTGAAGCCTGCACCGGCGAAGGCGAGCGCCGTGCCCCAGGAGGCGCGGCGGATCTCACGAGCGAGATTCTCCAGCGCTTTCTTGGACAGACGCATTGGTTTTACCCTCCTCTTTGCTAATGACCTGCCGGTCTATAGCAACGAGGTGCGCTGAAATTACGCAGGATCCTTGGTGCGGTTGCGTTCGATGGCCCGCAGCACCTGCAGTGCCTCCTTACCCTTCCAGGTCAGGCACAGGAATACCGGTTTGCCGAGTCGGTCGCGCTCGCGATAAAGGATGTCTCGTAGCTCGAGCATCCGCAGCGCATCGCTCTTCGCCTCGGTGAAGCGCTGAGTTTTGCGCTCGCGCATACCCTGCTCGCCGCATTCGGCGACTTCGAGGATCAGCTCGATGTGAACTGGGTCGAGCCAGGAGAGCTCCTGGGGGATCTTCGTCACCCGCAGTAGCCCGAGGCGGTCGAGATCACCGAGAGAATTGGCAGCGTCGTAGAGCATGGTCAGTCCTTCTTCGCCGGCTGCGTCTGTTTGCCAGCGGCAGTTGGCGTTGCTTTGGAGGGGGCCGGGCGGAGCAGTCCCCCGAGCAGATCATCGAGACTCATTCGTG
>JAKAFQ010000361.1 GCA_021817875.1 Pseudomonadota bacterium | reverse complement strand
GCCGCGTCGAATGCCGAAGTACAGCTCCGGGCGGCTGGCCCCGCCGGTGTCGCCGGCCTCGGCAATCATCTGCCCGGCGGCGACCTCCTGGCCGACGCGCGCATACAGGCGGTCGTTGTGCCCGTAGAGACTCATGTAGCCTCCGCCGTGATCGATGATGATGAGCAGGCCCAGGCCCGCGAGCCAGTCCGCATAGATGACCCGTCCCGGGCCGACCGCATGTACCGGCGCATCGGGCTGCGTGGCGATCAGATCGCCATCCCAGCGCAGACCGCCGGCGCGCGGCTGGCCGAAGCGCGCGATGAGCCGTCCGGCCACCGGCCAGGGCAGGTGGCCTTCCAGGCGCCCGAAGTGCTCGTGCTCGGCCGGCAGCCGCGCTTCGGCCCGGCGCAGCGCGGCGAGCAGTGATTGCAGCGCCGCCTGCTGTCGGCGCAGCAGGGCCAGGCGTTGCGCCCGCGTGCGCGTCCTGGCGGCGAGGGTGGCCAGGACGCGCTCGCGGCGCGCACCGGCCTGCTCGAGCACCGCGAACTGCGCCTGACGCTGCCGCTCGAGGCTCTGAAGATGCGCATCCTCGGCGCTCAGGTTGGCGTCGAGTTGGTCGATCCGCTTCAGATCGGTCTCGACGTCCCGGATCCGCCGCGAACGTTGACGGGTGAAATAGCTGTAATAGGCGAACATCCGGCCGATCCGGCTCGGGTCACCGTGATCGAGCAGCAGCGTCAGAGGCCCCTCCCGCCCGATCAGGTAGGCGGCACGCAGCTCGCCCGTCAGGGCCTGGCGATCGCTGTGCAGGTCCGTCTCGCTCTGCTGCCTCTCGGCCGCCAGGGCGGCCTGCCTGGCCGCTGCCGCGGCGCGCTGGCGGCGAATCGCCTGCAGCGCGGCGCGCGCCGCGGCTGCGGATTTCTCGGTGGCGCGCAGCCTGCGGGTCAGGCGGTCCTGCTCGATGCGGGACTGGCTGACCTGGCGGACGACGCGCGCGATCTGCGCCTGTACGGCCCGCAGCTGCGCCTGGGCATGCCGGGCGGCGAGGCTGGGGGGCACCGCTGAGGCCGTCCGTGAACCCAGGCCCGACGCCAGGGCCGCCAGGACCAGATAAGCCAGGACGCGCCCCATCCTTGGACGGGACCTCTGCCGACGATGATCCATGCCGGATTGCATAGGAACGCTATAATGCGCGACCTTTTTAGGACCGATACAGTCTTCTGTGCCTGGCTCATGGATCATCTCATCCAGTACGTACATGTCCATCACTGGCTCGTCGCGGCAACGGTCGCAGTCGCCGTGCTCGCGATCGTGGCCGAAATGCGTGCCCGCGGCGAGAGCTTCGCATCGGTGTCGCCCCAGGAGGCGATCCAGTTGATGAACCGCGGGGCGCTGGCGATCGACCTGCGTCCGCAGGAACAGTATGCGGCCGGACACCTGTCCGGCGCACGGCGCATGGACGCCGATCAGATTCTCAAGGGCTCGGAATTGCTGAAGAAACACAAGCAGAAACCGCTGATCGTCTATTGTGACCGCGGTTCACTCGCCGCCTCCGCCGTGCGGCAGCTGCGTGCTCAGGGCTTCGCCCAGGTGGTCAACCTTCGCGGCGGGCTCTCGGCCTGGCGCGCCGGGCAGCTGCCGGTGGAAAAGGACGCGGGTCACAAGGCATGAGCCAGCCCGAGGTGCTGATGTACGCGACCGCGTGGTGTCCCTACTGCGCGCGCGCCCGGCAACTGCTGCAGCAAAAGGGGATCGCCTTCGAGGAAATCGATGTCGATGCACGCCCGCAAGCGCGCGCCGAGATGCTGGCTCGCAGCCGCCGGCACACCGTCCCGCAGATCTTCATCGGCGAGACGCATGTCGGAGGCTGCGACGATCTTTACGAGCTCGATGCCCGCGGCGGCCTCGACACACTGTTGAAACCCGGAGTCTGACACATGGCGAACGAAGCCGCCGGCACCGCGCCGGCATTGGATGATGCCACTGGCCCGATCCTGCACCTGCAGCACGTCTATCTCAAGGACTGCTCGTACGAGGCCCCGAACGGCCCACGCGGCGAAGGCAACTGGAATCCGCAGATCAACCTCGATCTTCACACGGGCGTGACCATGCTCGCGCCCGAGGTGCAGGAAGTCGTGCTCACGGTGACCGTGTCGGCCAAGCAGGGCGAGACCACCGTGTTCCTGGTCGAGGTCAAACAGGCGGGCGTGTTCATGCTGCGCAACCTGTCCGAGGAAGACACCAAGCGCGCCATCGGCGCCGTCTGCCCGGGCGTGCTGTTCCCCTATGCGCGCGCGCAGGTATCGCAGTTGATCACCCTGGGCGGATTTCCGCAGCTGCTGCTGCCGCCCGTGAACTTCGACGCGCTTTACGCAGCCAATCAGAACCAGCCGCAGTCGGTCCCGGTGCAACAGGCCAACTGAGGCGCCGAGGCGGCTCGAAAGCCTCCGCTCATGAGCGCCGCCGGCAGCGGATTACCCATCGCCGTGCTCGGCGCCGGCTCGTGGGGCACGGCGCTCGCAATACAGTTCGCGCGCAGCGGACGTCCGACACGGCTGTGGGGCCGTGACCGCGCACAGCTGGCGGTCATGGCCCGCGAACGATGCAACAGCCGCTACCTGTCCTCGGGCGCGTTCCCCGAGGCGCTGCGGGTGCAGCCCGATCTGGCGGGCGCGCTTCGGGGAGCGCGCGACGTGTTGATCGCGGTGCCGAGTCACGCCTTCCGCGCGCTGCTCGAGGCGATCCAGCCGTTGCTCACGGATGACATGCAGCTCGCCTGGGCCACCAAGGGCTTCGAGCTGCCCTCCGGCTGTCTCCCCCATCAGATCGCACGTGAGGTCCTGGGCCCGAAACGGTCGGTCGCCGTCCTCTCGGGGCCGACCTTCGCGCGCGAGGTCGGCGCCGGGCTGCCCACCGCGATGACCATCGCATCCACGGATGCGGCCTTCGCCAAGGCGCTGGCACAGGATCTGTCCTCGGCGAACTTCCGAGTCTACACCGCGACCGACATCGTCGGGGTCGAGGTCGGCGGGGCGGTCAAGAACGTGCTGGCGGTCGGCGCCGGGCTGTCCGATGGCCTGGGGCTGGGCGCCAACGCACGCGTGGCGCTCATTACCCGCGGGCTGGCCGAGATGATGCGCCTCGGCGTCGCCCTCGGCGCACAGCGCGAAACCTTCATGGGTCTGGCGGGTCTCGGTGACCTGGTCCTCACCTGTACCGACGATCAATCGCGCAACCGGCGATTCGGCCTGCAGCTCGCGGCCGGCAAACGACCCGCTGAGGCGCTCGAAGCGATCGGCCAGGTCGTGGAAGGCTATCCGGCCGCGCGCGCGCTGCGCGAGGTCGCCGCCCGGGCCGGCATCGAAATGCCGCTGTGTGAGAGCATCTACCGGGTTCTTTACGAGGGCGTGCCGGCCCGAGAGGCGGTGCGCGAGCTGATGAGCCGGCCGATCAAATCCGAGACCGACTGAGCATTTGGCACAATAGCGCCCATGGAAAAGACCCGGGGCTATGCCCATCGGCTCGATCTTCGCGCAGACGTACCGGCCGTCTGGCATGCGCTCACGGATCCGTCCGCGCTGACGTTGTGGTGCTCGCCGGACGCCCGGATCAGTCCCCGTCCCGGCGGGCTGTTCCGGGCCTGCGTCGACCGGGTGACCGAGCTGGAAGCGTACATCGACGTGTTCGAGCCCGGCAGACGGCTGCGGCTCATTTACCTCCCCTCGGCCTCGCTCCCGCAGGCCGACAGCGCCCTGGTCGATGACTTCGTGCTTGAAGCGGCGGGCACGGGCACCATTATCCGATTGTTGGGCTCGGGAATTCCCGGCTCACGCGAGTGGGACGTCCAGTACATGCGCCTGAGGACCGGTTGGCAGGCGGCGCTGATCCGCCTGAAGGCCCTGATCCAGGGCGGAAATCCGGAGAATCCGTGACCGCTTTCGTACTGCGCGCGCTGATCAGCGCGCTCGGTCTCTGGCTCGCCACGCGGTGGGTGCCCGGGATCCGGATCGATGACCCGGGCACGCTGGTGCTGGCCGGACTGCTGCTCGGTGTCATCAACGCCATCGTGCGCCCGGTCGTCATTCTGCTGACGCTGCCGCTCACGGTGCTCTCCCTGGGTATCTTCCTGCTGGTGGTCAACACCGCGATGCTGGCGCTGGTGGCGTGGATGCTGCCGGGGTTCCACATCGTTGGATTCTGGGCGGCCTTCCAGACCGCGCTGATCGTCTGGCTCGCCGGCTGGCTGGCCTCCTGGCTGATCGGCCCCAAGGGCCGGATCCAGATCCACATCCACCGGCAGGGACGCGGCGGCGGACCTCCGGTGCGATAATGCCCGGATGACCGACTCGCTCAAACTCGAGTTCTGCGGACTGCGCTTCGCCTCGCCCATCGTACTGCTGTCGGGCTGCGTAGGTTTCGGCGAGGAGTACACCCGCATCGAAGGATTCTCCAACCGCGACGCCGGCGCGGTGGTACTCAAGGGCACGACGCTCGCGCCGCGGCTCGGCAACCCGCCGCACCGGGTCTATGAGACGGCCGCGGGCATGCTGAATGCGATCGGACTGCAGAACCCGGGGGCCGGGCACGTCATCCGGAACATCCTGCCTGAGCTCGACTTCAGCGAAACCCGCTTCATCGCCAATGTGTCGGGTTCGACCGTGGAGGAATACGCCGAGGTCACGCGCCTGTTCGATCAGTCGCCCATCGATGCCATCGAGATCAACATCTCCTGTCCGAACGTCAAGCAGGGCGGCGTCGCCTTCGGAAACTATCCGGACATGTCGGCGCAGGTGGTCGAAGCGTGCCGCCGGGTGACCGGCAAGCCGCTGATCACCAAGCTCTCGCCCAACCAGACCGATATCGGCGAGAATGCCCGCCGCTGCATCGAGGCGGGCAGCGACGCGCTCTCGGTCATCAACACCGTGATGGGCATGGCGATCGATGCGCACACCCGCCGGCCGGTCATC
>JAKAFQ010000360.1 GCA_021817875.1 Pseudomonadota bacterium | reverse complement strand
CGGGCTCATGTCAGTTGCTCCACCGCGCTTCGCGCGACCCGCGACGCATGAAACGGGTGTGTAATTGGGCTGCGGCGTCCGGCACAGAGGTCGGTTCGTACTTGGTGCTTCGAGCTCGTATGTCAGTTGGACCCGCGGCCTCACGAGCACCCCGCACTGTCGCCTGGGGCTTCGCGCCCCTGAGCACGCACTTCAGACTTCGATGACGTGGGCCGCACGCTGATGTCGCCGCGACATGGAGGCGAGCATGGAAGTCATCTATTCGCGCTGCGCGGGGCTGGACGTGCACAAGCAGACCGTGGTGGCGTGTGTGCGTATCGCTGGCGACGGTTCGCCGTCGCAGCAGGTGAGAACCTTCGACACCACCACCTCGGGGCTGCTGGCCCTGGCCGATTGGCTCGAGAGCTTTGGCGTCGAGCATGTCGGCATGGAGGCCACCGGCGTGTACTGGAAGCCGGTGTGGCATGTGCTCGAAGGCCACTTCGAGCTGGTGCTGGCCAACGCCGCGCACGTCAAGAACGTGCCCGGGCGCAAGACCGACGTCAACGACGCGATGTGGCTGGCCGACTTGCTGGCCCACGGCCTTATCCGCGCCAGCTTCGTGCCGCCGGTGGCCGTACAGGAGCTGCGCGCGCTGACGCGCACGCGCAAGCAGTTCGTGCGCGAGCGAGCTTCGCACGTGCAGCGCATCGAGAAGGTGCTCGAAGACGCCAACCTCAAGCTCAGCGTTGTGCTCAGCGACATCCTGGGCAAGAGCGGGCGTGCGGTGCTGCAGGCCCTCATCGACGGCTACACCGATCCCCAACGCCTGGTCTCGTGCATCGGCCGCGTCAAGGCCAGCCGCGCCGAGTTGCTTGAGGCGCTGCGCGGGCGCATCAGCGCACACCATCGCTTCATGCTCAAGCTGCACCTGGGCCACATCGACGCGCTGGACAAGGCCATCGCCGCCATCGAAAAGGAGGTGGGCGCCGGGCTCGAGCCGTTTCGACAAGCCGCCAAGCTGCTGAGCACCATGCCGGGCCTGAGCACCGTCAGCGCTCACGTGGTCGTCGCTGAGATCGGCATCGATATGTCGCGCTTCGCCACGCCCGGCCATCTGCTGTCGTGGGCCTGCATGTGCCCGCGCAACGACGAGAGCGCCGGCAAGCGCCGCAGCGTGCGACTGCGCCGCGGCGGCAAGTGGCTCAAGACCGCGCTTGTACAAGCCGCATGGGCCGCCATCAAGGTCAAGGGCAGTTACCTGCAGGCCCAGTTCCATCGCCTGCGCGCGCGCCGCGGCGCCAAGAAAGCCATCATCGCTGTGGCCGCCTCGATGCTCACCGCCGCCTGGCACATGCTGCGCGACGGCACCGAGTGGCATGACCTGGGCGCTGCTCACTTCGACCGCGCCGACGCCCACAAAACCGCCGCGCGCCTGATCCGACGCCTTCAACAGATCGGCTACACGGTGCAGGCCACGCCTGCTTGAGTAGAGAGGTTTCACTTCAGCAAACGCCACCCGGCGCGCAGCAGGGGGCATCTTCATCACGCCCGTCGAGGACGCTGCGGTTGCCCTTGGTGATAGCTGGATCACGAAGCGACGGCGTGTTGCAATCGAACAGCGGGGCTTTGTCGAGCGGGATCATCGGAAAGGGCGGCAGGCTGACGAATTGTCCGGCATAGGGTGGGCTCATCAGCAGCGCATGGGTCTTGGAGCAGACGGCGGTGCGCTCGCCCCGGCGATAGCGGTGGCCATCGTCATCGACGGTCTCGCTCCACGGACCGCGATAGATCACCGCATGGCCCTGGTCGCAGCAGGGACCGACTTTTCCCTTATAGGCGCTGATGAGGAAGAGGCGTAGCTCGACACCCTTTTCAGCCGCAACCGCTCCGACAAGCGGTGTCTCGATGGTCAGGCCATGGAAGCCCGCCGCCGCGATCTGCGCGAGGGCATCGATCTCAAGCGGGACGGTTTCGATGCGTTCGGCGCCGATCCGCGTCTCGAACACCGCTGAGGGCGGTTCGTCCGCGACGAGGACCGCCGTGACGAGGCGCCCGCCACGCGCAAGCACGCGATAGGTTTCCGCCAGCGTGCGATCATATTCGGCGGCAGGAAGGCGGTTCGCCACAAGGTCGATCAGCACGGAATCTACGGTTTCATCTGCGATCACGGGTTTCTGCGCGGCCACGTCGAGGAGTTGGGCGGTGACGGCTCGAAGCGCAGCGAGGTCGTGTGGCGGGGCCTCGGCCAGAAGGGCCTGTGCATGGGCCGGGTCCGTCGCCAGATCGCCAAAGGCGAGATCGCGCCAGGCCTGCGCCGCAGCGCCGCTGCGCGTGCGGCGCCGCAGGTCGGGCTCGATCAGATCGATTCGCGCGCCGCGCGCGCTTGTTGCGGCTTCCAGCCGTTCGGCCAGACCCTCCATGGTGGCACCGAGCAGGACGATGCGAGCGCCTTCCGCGGCGGTTTCGACGAAGCGGCTGGTGACGGCTTCGAGCAGCCGATCCTCAGGTGCGATGCGGACGACACCGCCATGCCGACCGGTCATCGCTACGGCCAGTTTCTGCAGGTGAGCAGATCTCGACATGATGTCTCTCGCTTCTATTGGGCCCGGAGGCGTGACGTCATGGCTCGCACGACTGGCGCGAACGGAGGCCCGTCAGCACTTCAGACAGCAGCGCTTGAAGATTCCCTCCTCAGGCGGGGTAATACTGGCGTGATAGAGTTCGTCCACGCGCGGGTCCGGATGTTTCCAGTCGAAGTGGAACTCGTACTCGATCAATTCGAGGGCCTGAATCGTGGGATTCTGGAGAAGCGGCGAACTCTTGTAGAGATGCAGCCGTGTTTCATACTGGATCGGCTCGATGACATCTTCGAGTTGGTTGCGCGTCACGAAATCATGGAGGGTCGCGATGTCGTCGAGCGAGACCCAGGGGTTGAACATGATGAAGGTCGGGTTGAGCGTGATGCCCGCGCGACGCAGTTCGGCAATGGATTTCTCGATCATCGTGATGGTCATTTCCTTATAGACCTGATCGAGCACTTCCTGTTTGGGGAATTCCAGCGCCGAGGTGATGCAGCGTACCCCGTAGCGGGCAAGATCGCCGAGGATTTCGCGCTGTTCTAGGATGTGGTCCACGCGCGTGGTGAAATCAAAGGTTAGATGCGGGAAGGCCTCGTGGATGCGCTTCAGGATCACCACGCATTGTTTACGGGTGTTGAAGAAATCGGCGTCGATGAACGTCAGATGCGTCATCCCCTGATCGACGAGATTGCGTACATCGGCCAGCACGATGTCGTCATCGACCATGAAAACCTTGCCGTCATAGGCCGCATAGACCGAGCAATAGGTGCATTTGTGATGGCAGCCGCGAGTCAGCTCCAGCCCGCCGACAATCTGCGAGCCGCCGAGCAGCTTGTCGAGATGCCGTTGGGGATATTTCGAGAGGGGTGGCGCGATCGACCTTGCGGGAATGCGGAAATGGTCGCGCGAGCGGAATGGGTGTGGGATGAGGCCGGTCGCTGCCTGCTGCGCGTCGATGATGGCTGGATGCCGGGGCTCGCAGCCTTCGCGTAGGAATTTCACCATTTCGGCGAGCGGGATCTCCCACTCGCCCACGATCGTCATGTCGCCATACTTGCCCGACAGCCGCCCGGCATTGATCGTCGCGTATTGACCGAAGAACACAACTTTCACACCGGGATTGATGGCGCGGATATCGGAGGCCACGTGGATGCCGGTCATGAGCGAGTCATAGAGCGGCACCGAGATTGCAACGACATCGCGATCGCGCACCCGCTCCAGTACGGCCCCTTCGACATAGACATCCAGAAAGTCGACATCGGCCCCCGCGTTCCTGAGCGCGGTCGCGCCGGAGATCGCGGTGAGCGGCTGATAGCCGCCTTCGAAGGTGGATACGACAAGAGCATTGACCATGCGGTTTACTCCTCAGGAGATCTGAGCGGAGAGGTGGATGCTGGCGTTGTGGGATCAGCCGCTGCAGCCGGCGGGCGCGGCGGCAGCCACATGGAACATCGCGTTCGCGCCATCGGCAGCGAGGCTCTCGGCGTAATCGGTGCTAACGTGGGTCGGTTCGCCCCGTCGGAACACTTGTTGCATATCGTCGGTGACGCTGTGCCACGGTCCGCGATAAATCAGGGTCACGTTGCGGCCGTCGGCCGCCCTTGTTTCCGCCGAGGCCGAGGGCGGCCTCACCGCCGTCACTGTGACCGAGATGAAATCGACCTCGCCGATGCGCCGGTCGGACATTTCACGCCGGGTTTCAACGGTGATCCGGGCGAAGCCTGCCGCTTCCAGCGCCCGGTAGAAGACCTGTTCCTGTAGGACGCCGGCATAGCAGCCCGCCCAGAGTCCGGGATCGTTGGCGATCTCCTCCGGCACGGGGATGCTGGAGACGTTGTCGGAGATCGCGATGCGGCCGCCCACCTTGAGCACGCGGAACATCTCCCTGAACACGCGCTGCTTCTCGCCCGCTTCGACGAGGTTGATCACGCAGTTCGAGACGACCACATCGACCGAGCCGTCGGGGATCAGAGGCGTGGCGGCGGCACGCACGCGGAGTGCCACCATCGCATCGAGCAAGGCATCCACGGTGGTGATGGGCGCCTCGGCCAGCGCAGCGCCGATGGCTTCGAGATCGGTGGCGAGGTCCTGAATGCGCGCCATGGCAAAGACCATGTTGTCATAGCCGATTCGGTCGGCGAAGGCCTGCTGATGGCTGCGGGCAAGAGCGAGCATGTCGCTGTTGAGATCGACGCCGATCACGCGCCCGTGCGGCCCCACGATCTGCGAGAGCATGTAGCAGATCTTGCCACTGCCGCTGCCGAGGTCGAGAACCGTATCCCCCGCCCGCACATAGCGGCTGGGATTGCCACAGCCGAAATCGGCTTCGACGATGGCTTTGGGAATAGCTGCAAGGAGTTCGGTGGCATAGGCTTCGGCAAGCAGACCTG
>JAKAFQ010000359.1 GCA_021817875.1 Pseudomonadota bacterium | reverse complement strand
CACGGGCGATCCGGGAGTCGATCGGCTTGCCGCGTTCAGCGCGCTTCAGAACCGGGCGCGCGTCACGGCACGGTTGCGGCCCGTTACCGGCCTCGCCGATCGGAGTCGATGGCGCGCGAATCGCGCGCAGCGGTGCGTCTCGTTGAGGTCGCATCCGAAATTGTCCGCGCCCACTCGAGAAGTCCTCTATCACCGACATGCACAGGCCGAACGATCCACCGTGCTCCAGAGCGCAGACGCACGGGTGGAGGAGACGTCGGCCTGGGGCACGGCGGAGGATCTGGCAGCGGTTGATCGTTCTGCTGGCGGGGCTCGGGCTCGGCACCCTGGCGCATGCCGCGACCGCCCCGCCCCACGAACCGGAGCTCGATGGCATGCAGCTCAGTGTCGATGAGCATCTGCTGAGTGACGCACCGGACCACAATTATGCCGGCGGTGGTGCAATCAGTGCTTCTGGCTCCTTCGCACGTCACGATGGCCTCGATACCGTGCTCGGGGCCATCGATCGCTTTACGCTCGGATATGAGGATCGCGCGACTGAGCTCACGCCCCCTTGGCATGCCCTGGCTGTGGGAATGCTGGTGTTCACCCCGCGCAATCTGAGGCGCTCCCGGGCGATTCCGGGGGAGCGCCCGTACGCGAGTCTCGTGTTCGCCAGTACTGCGCGTCGCTACCTCGAGCGCGATCGTGCGGTGCTTTACCAGTCGGACTTGATGTTCGGCATGCTCGGGCTCGCGGCCGTGGGCCAGTTTCAAAATGCACTGCATCGGCTCACGCAAAGTCAGCGGGCGTACGGCTGGGGCCAACAGATCTCCGCGGGCGGTGAGCCTACGGCAGGCTATAGCCTGTCACGCGCGGCGCTGCTCGCCGGTGAGCCGCGTGGCGCGCCACGCTACGACCTGCATTGGACAGCCGCGGCGAGCGTCGGGACCATCACGGAAGGCAGTCTCGCGCTGACGTTGCGCTGGGGACGGATTGAGTCGCCCTGGTGGGCGAACACGCCCGAACAGGATCTGTACGTTCAGGAAACTCATCCGCTGCCGCCGCCCTTGCCGCGCGGCGCGCCGCCGGAGCTGTTCGTGTTGCTCGGCGCGCGGCTGACAGCGCGCCTGTACAATGCCTTTCTCGAGGGTCAGTTCCGCCATAGCGCGGTGCGCTACAGGTTCGGCGATCTCAATCCGCTGCTCGGGGACGCCTGGGCGGGATTCGAGTTTCGCACGCATCACCTGGCGATCCGTTATCTCATCCGCTGGGAGTCCCCGGAGCTGCGCTCCGGTACGGGTGCGCATTCGTTCTTCTGGGGGAACGTTGAGATCACAGTTCCATTGGGAGGATGAATGAGCGCGCAGCCGCGAGAGGAATGGTAGTCATCATGATGAGCGGGAGCCCACCCGCGCGCCCGAGCGAACCCTGTGCCTCAAGTTCCCCGAGGCGCACATCCGACCGGCATTCTGCGTATCCGGCCGCCGCACGGCGGCCTCGATGCGCGCCTTCCGCCCGTCTATCCATCCAGCCCCGTATGAATCCAGGAGCCGCACACATGACCGAAATCGAAAAGTTGCTCAACCTACGGAACAAACTCGTCAACAATCGGCGCGCGCTCGTCGAGACCTATCAGAAGGCCGAGCCGCGCCAACTCACCGGCGAGGCGCTGGCGCACTTGCAGGAGGCAATCGACGCGGTTGACCGGGCTATCGACGACGAGCGGCGTAACGAATCTCCGGTCCTACCACCGCGAGCCCCGCAATCCCGACCCTGACCGCGTCAACGGAGTTTCACTGGGGAATGCATGAGCGCGCAGATGCACAGAGCGCCTTGTGCCAAGCGAGCGGCTCATCACCCCGGTCGAGGCGCGGCAGGACCACCAGAGCGCCCGAGCAGCAGGGCGGCCAGCCCGGCGGACAGCGGCGCAGGCGCCGCCGGGGTGGACGGGGTCGCGCGGACCGATTGTGCTTGCGCAGGAAGGGGGATGCCGGCGTGTACCGGAGCGTAGGGTGCCCGTTCGCGGGCGCCAGCGGTGAAGGCTTCCAAGTGTCGCGGCGGCGCTCTCGCAGGCAGAAGTATGGGCTGAGACCGCGGCCAGGCAGAACGCGCGCGGATATGGAGCCGCGTTTTGTGGCGCTGAGCCACCCGACAGGAGCAGATATATGAACCCTCTCGACCGCCACGCTTTCGGTGCGCCAGGCATTGCACCGACTTGGTCATCGAGCGACAAGGACTTCGTGACCGCAGCGCTCGACGGCTCTCGCCTCTGGGCAACGATCGGTCATGGCGTCGTCAATGAAGTCTATTGGCCCTCGACGGGCCAGCCGCAGATCCGCGATCTTACTTTCTATCTTGTCGGCAAGGAGCGCTGGATCGATTTGAAGCGGGAACGGCGCTATCGGCTGGTCACGCCGGGTCCGGCTCTGCCGGTGGTCAATATCGTGCATCATGGCGAGGACTACCAGTTGGCGCTCGAGGTGCTACCGGATCCGCTGCGTGACGTGCTGCTCGTGCGCTATTCGCTCCTGGGCGAGTACCGCCTCGTCTTCATTCTCGCACCACACCTTGGAAGCACCGGTCGCGACAACAGCGCTTGGATCGAGAATGGTGTGGCGCACGCACGCGGCGGGGGCTTCTCCGCTTGTCTGGCGACGGACAGTCCCGTCGAGCACTTCAGCTGCGGCTTCGTCGGCGCTTCGGATGGCTGGCAGGACTTGAGCCGCCACGGGCAGCTGACCTATGAATTCCAATCCGCAGCGGCCGGCACCGTGGCGGTCACCGGTCAGACAAGCCGCCATCACGGTGTCCTCGCGCTCGGTTTTGCGTACAGCCCTTCGGGAGCGTATATGCGCGCGCGGACCGCACTTGCGGAGGAGTTCGACGCCATCAAGAGCGCCTTTATCGAGTCTTGGAGCGCCTGGGGCGTGAGTCTCAGCCTGCCGCGCCCCGACGATACCCTCGGCGATGCGGCCGAGCTTTCCGCGGCAGTACTGAAAATTCATGAAGATCGCAGCTATCCAGGGGCGGTGGTGGCGAGCCTCTCGGTTCCCTGGGGAAACCACACCGACTCGCTCGGGGGCTATCACCTGGTATGGCCACGCGATGCCTCCCTCACGGCCTTCGCGCTGGTTGCGGCCAACCAACGGCACGATGCCCGCCATGTCCTCGCACACCTGATCGCCGCGCAAAGACCGGACGGGCATTGGCCGCAAAACTACTTCCCGAGCGGTGAGCCCTATTGGGACGGGATCCAGCTCGATGAGGCGGCGCTGCCGGTACTCCTTGCCGCCAAGCTCGCAGAAGTGCGCGAGCCGGAACTTCCGGGCACGCAGCAGATGGTGCGTGCCGCCATCGCTTTCATCGCACGAAGCGGCCCGTCGAGCCCGCAGGACCGCTGGGAGGAAAATGCCGGTCTCAACCCCTTTACGCTCGCGGTGATGATCGCGGCCTTGGTTGCGGCGGGCCCCTGGCTCGAACCGGAGGAGCGTGCGTATGCGCTCGCACTCGCGGACGACTGGAATGAGCGATTGGAGAGTTGGTGCTACGTCGAGAACACTGAACTCGCCCGCGCACTCGGCGTACAGGGATATTATGTGCGGCTAGCGCCACCGGGTCGGACCGGGGCGTATGGGGAGTGCGTCGCGCTGCGCAACCGCAACGGCGAGAGCATCGCAGCGTCGGCGCTCGTGAGTCTCGATTTCTCATATCTGGTGCGGCTCGGGCTGCGCAGTGCGCTCGATCCTCGCGTGCAGAACACGATTCGCGTGGTCGATCAGGTTCTCACGGTTGAAACCCCAAGTGGCACGCTCTACCACCGCTACAACGGCGATGGGTACGGCGAGCACGGCGACGGACGCCCGTTCGACGGTCAGGGCGTCGGTCGCGGCTGGCCATTGCTCGTCGGCGAGCGCGGGCACTTGGCGCTGCAGTCCGGGGAAGATTCCCTGCCGTTCCTGCAAACCATGTGCCGATGTCGCAGCGCAGGCGGTCTGCTGCCGGAGCAGGTGTGGGACGCTGAGCCCATTGATCGGCTCGAGCTTGCGCCAGGACGACCGTCTCGCGGCGCCATGCCGCTCGTTTGGGCACATGCGGAATTTCTCAAGCTGCTGATCGCACGCGAGCGAGGCCGGCCCGTCGAGTGGCTCGCATCGCTCGAGCGTCATTTTGGCCATTCCCCCATCGCTGGGCGTGGCGAAGCAGGGGACGAGCGCACCGTGGAAGTCCGGCGCGGTGCCCCGCTGTGGCACTGGCGTGACGAAGTGCCCGTTGCAGTCCTTCCTCGTGGCAAGGCGCTTGCCATTGAGGCTCACGTCCCATTTTCCTTACACATGGGTTTCGATGGCTGGCAGCGCATCGAAGACCGCGATGCGTTGCCGAGGGCGTTCGGCATCTGGTCGGTCATCGTTGCCGATACAGAGCTCGCGGATGTCGCGGAACTGAATTTCACCCGACGTTATGAGGACGGCTGGGAAAACATCGATTACCGCGTTGTGATGGATGTGAATGAGACGAACACTGCAAATGACCCCTGCGGCCAGTCACAACCCTGCATTTGAGGGATTCGGCAATGTTTGATCCAATAACTACGAACGAGACGAATGCCAGCGCAATCTTCGGGGCATCGGTTGCGCCGGTATTGGAACACGCAGACTTCAGCCGTGAACGACGGCTTCCCGTGTCGCAGCGTCACACGGTGCCCACGGAACCGGCGATCAGCGTGATGACCGATTTTACACGCGAGCCTCCCTTCGCGGTGCCGGCAGAGCGATCCATAGATGATGCGTTAGGTAAGATGATTGTCGCCGGGGTACGCGCGCTATTCGTCGTGCGGAACGATGCTGTTGTTGGTCTCATTACTTCGTATGATATTGAGGGCGAGCGGCCGCTGGAGTTTCTCGCAACCTCTGGGATCCCAGAGGACGATGAAATCGACGTCGCGCACATCATGACGCACTGGCATGACGTTCC
>JAKAFQ010000358.1 GCA_021817875.1 Pseudomonadota bacterium | reverse complement strand
CATGTTGCGGATCGTGGATGCCTTCCTCAAAGGCAGCACCGACGGCGGCGTGCTGAAGGAAATGTTCCGGCAGATGGGCGACGCCGCCGTCTGGATGACCGGCTTCATCGCCAAGCTCGCCGCGACGGTGGAGGCGCTCGGCAAGACCATCGCCATGGTGGCGGCGGTGGTCTCGCACCCGATGTCCGCGAAATCCATCTTCGAGGCGTGGAAAGAGGATGTGGACGCGCTGCAGGCCAAGACCAACCGGTTTCTGGCCACGCTCGACACCGCCTCCGCCGTGTCCTCGCCGAGCGAATCGGAAGGGGCGACCGGCACGGGGGCGCTCGCGGTATTCCGGACGAGCGGCGGTCGCGGCGGCGGGCGTCACCACAGCGCCGGCGAGCGGTCGCACATGGCCGAGTACGAGGAGCGTCTGGCCGAGGCCAAGCTCTACTACCAGCAGACGAATGATCTGAGGGAGTACTCCAAATCCCAGGAGATCCGGTACTGGCAGGACATCCTCGAGACGCAGAGGCTCTCCGCCAATGATCGCATCGCCATCGAGCGCCGCGTCTCCTCGCTCACGCTCGATCAGATGAAGCAGGATGCCGCCGAGCGCCGCAAGCTCGCGGAGGAAGCGATCCAATCCTCGCGCGATCGGGCGCTGGGTGAGGTGGCGCTCGATGAGCAGAAGGCGCGCACACAACTCAAATCCGGCAGGATCACCCACGACCAGCTGCTGCAGATGCAGCGCAACTTCGAGGACGAGAAATACCGCATCGAGGTCGACGCCCAACAAAAGCGCATCGCGCTGCTGCAGGGCGACCCGAATCACGATCCGGTCGCCTTGCAGCGGCAGCTTGATGAGCTCGCGCAGATCGAGCAGAAGCACGCGCTCGACATGGAAAAGCTCCACACCCAGGCGGCCACCAACTCGGTGCAGGCCTGGCAGAAGGCCTTTGCCCCCATCACCCAGGCGTTCGACACCACCATCAAGGGCATGATCATGGGCACCACCACCTGGCAGAAGGGCGTGACGAATCTGCTCAACTCGGTGGTGGCCGAGTTCGTCGGTGCCGGCGTCAAGATGGTGACGCAGTGGGCGGCCAACGAGATGGCCAGGACCGCCGCCACCCTGACGGGCACGGCCACGCGCACGGCCGCCGAACAGTCGGCCAGCGCCTCGGGGCTCGCGTCCTCCGCCATGGCGGTGGTGAAGGCCATCATGAACGACGCCGCCAAAGTGTTCTCCGGCGTCTGGGCAGCACTCTCCGGCATTCCCTATGTGGGGCCGGCACTCGCCGCCGCATCGGCACCTGCGGCCATGGCCACCGTCGCCGGCGTGGCAGGCAGTGTGGCATCGTCGGCCGGCGGCGCCTGGCAGATCCCGACAGATCGGCTCAACTTCGTGCACCGCAACGAGACCATCCTGCCCGCCGACAAGGCGGCCGGCCTCGATCGGCTGATCAGCGGGGGCGGCAGCGGGGCCACCGTGCACATCCACGCCAGGAGTGATGCCGACGTGGTGCGGGTGGGCGACCTGCAGACGCTCCTGCGCCGCATGGGGCGCAACTTCGTGCCGGTCACGCGCTTCCCATGAACGTCCTGGCTGCGTGGGATCTGGGCGGCAACTGGGGGCACGTCGCGCGCGATCTGCCCGTGCTGCAAAGATTGCAGGCCGAAGGCATTGATGCCCGGTACGCGGCGCGTGATGCAAATACCGCCCCGGCACTCGCCGCCTCGATCGGTATTCCTTGTGTGGCTGCACCCACGGGTGCTGCACCCCGCCGGATGCCGCGCGGTCTTGCGGGCTACGCCGCCATGCTCTTTGCCGACGGGTTCGGTGATGCAATGGTTCTCGATCAGCGGCTCGCCGGCTGGATGCGGCTTTTTGCGGAGCACAAGACCGATGTCCTGCTCGCCGACTACGCGCCCGCAGCGCTGCTGGGCGCCCGCGTGGCCGGCATTCCGTCGGTGGCGATGGGCAGCGGATTCGAGATTCCGCCGGATACAGTGGAACTGCCGTCGTTTCTGACAGATGCCAATCGAGACGCGCCGGCGCGCCGCTTCTCCGAGGGCCTGGTGCTCTTCAACGTGAACCGGGTGCTGCGCGCTCTTGGGGCGCCGCCGCTCGAACGGCTGGCGCAGGTCTTCCAGGGACAGCGCAATGTGCTCACCACCGTGGCCGAACTCGATCACTGCGGGGCGCGCCCGGATGCGACCTATGCCGGCCCGTTGCAGCATCTGCCGGGCGGTGTGGCGGCGATTTGGAAAGGGATGACCGGGCCCCGCGTTCTGGTGTACCTGCGCGGGGTGGATCCGGCCGTAGGCCATGTGCTGCAAGCGCTGGATGCAATCGGCGCCGAAGTCATCGCGGTGCTGCCGGATGTCGGCAGTCCGCTCCGCCATCCGCATGCCGATCTCCAAGTGTTCCGCCAACCGGTGCGCTTCGATGGCCTGATCGAGACTGCCGACCTCGTGATCGCCTCCGGATCCGGCACCGTCACCACCGCCTCGATCGCCGGGGTTCCGGTGCTCGTGCTGCCGGCCAATGCCGAGCAGGCGATGTTGGGACGCCGGGTGGAGGATGCTGGCGTAGGGATCGCCGTAGGCAACGGATCAACGACAACCGTCGCCGATACCATTCACCACCTGCTGAGTGATGCGTCATTCAGGTCTACCGCCCGAGCACTCGCCGCGAAATACGCAGGCCTCGAGACGGATTCCGCCGTGCGCACGGTCATCGACGCAATCCGCCACGTTTCTTCGGGTCATCCATGAGCTTCGCCATCGTCACCCCGCCGCCACCTCCGGGTTGCGGCAAGGTCTTCCCGACGCTGCCCGGCATCCAGTGGGGCGTGCAGAAATCCCCGCAGTTCAACACCGCGACCCATCGCGCCGTGTCCGGGTACGAAGTGCGCGCCGCCCGGATGCAGTACCCGTTGTGGACCTTCACGCTGTCCTACGAATTCCTGCGCGACGGCGCCTACGCCGAAATCGAAACCCTGCTGGGATTCTTCCTGCAGCAGCGGGGCAGCTTCTCGGCCTTCTGTTACTCGGATCCGTCCGACAACACGGTGGTCAACGAGACCTTCGCCACCGGCGACGGCGTGACCTCATCGTTTCCGCTCACACGCACCTACGGCGGCTTCGTCGAGCCGGTGCAGAACCTGAACGGCACACCTGAGATCTTTGTGGGCGGGGTGCTTCAGACCCCGGCCGCCTTCTCCATCGTCAACGGGGTGGTGACCTTTGCAACACCTCCTGCCGCCGGCAGCGTGCTCTCCTGGACAGGATCGTTCTTCTACCGCGTGCGCTTCGTCAACGACCACGCCAATTTCAACCAGTTCATGTACCAGCTCTACGAACTGAAGCAGATCGCGTTTGTCGGCAGCCCCATGAACAAGGTGTGACCATGAAACAGGCATCCAGTCTCACCCGGTCGCTGCTCGCATCGAACCAGCTGCTCTACGCCGATCTCTACACCATCACGCTCGTCTCGTCGGATCCGGGCGCATCCCGTGGCGGCTATGGCGGGTACGGCTACGGGCCGCCGGCACCGACCCAACTCTTCTACACCGACGCCGACCAGGATCTCGTCTACAACGGCAACACCTATCGGTGCACGCATCCGGCGGTCTCCAGAACCGGCATCAAATGCTCGCTGGATCTGTCGGTCGACACGGTGGAGGTGTCGATCTTCGGGGGCGCGAGCGATCTCGTGATGGGCGTGCCGTTTCCGCAATTCGCCGTCAACGGCGGCTTTGACGGGGCGACGGTGAGCATCGACCGCTGTTTCATGCCCACCTACGGCGACACGTCGGCCGGGGTGGTGAGCCTCTTCTTCGGCAACGTCTCCGAGGTCAAGCCTTCGCGCTCGAACGTCGTGCTGACGGTGAGCTCGCAACTGGAACTGCTGAACCTCGACATGCCGAGGAACCTGCTCTCGCCCGGCTGCATCCATTCGCTCTTCGATACCGGATGCGCGCTGATCCAGGCCTATTACGCGGAATACGGCTGGGTCACCGCCGGATCCACTATCGCCGTCGACAGCACGAATCTCAACATGCCGTCTGGGTATTTCACCCAGGGCACGATGTTGTTCACCTCGGGCGCCAATACCGGGTCGAGTGCCACCATCAAGCAGCATACCCTGGCGGGCGGCGTCAACACCTTCGCCCTGATGACGCCCCTGAACGCCGCGCCTGCCGCCGGCGACAACTTCACCGTCTTCCCCGGCTGCGACAAGACGATGGCGACCTGCCAGGCGAAGTTCAACAACCTCATCCACTTTCGCGGCTGGCCCTTCGTGCCGTCGCCCACGGCGGCCACCTGAGATGAACGGCACGCGGGAAGACGTGATCCGTGAGGCGCGGGAGTGGCTGGGCACGCCATACCACCACGCCGCGCGCGTCAAGCGCGCCGGGGTCGATTGCCTGATGCTGGTACTCGAAGTCTATGGGCGCGCGGGCGTGTTCGCGCGCAAGGGGGTGGATGTCGCATCCATCGCGATCCCGCGCTACGCCCGAGACATCATGCTGCACCGCAGTGAAGAGACCTACCTCGAAGGCATCCGGCAGTATGCAGCGGAGGTGGCGGAGCCCACACCCGGCAACATCGCGCTGTGGAAGTTCGGCCGGATCTACAGCCACGCGGCGATCATCACCGGCTGGCCCGCCATCATCCACGCCTACGCCCCGGAAAACATGGTCGTCATCGGCAACGCCGCGATGGGGGCGCTGGCGCAACGCCCGGTGCGCTTCTTCGATCCGTGGGGGATGCGATGAGCGGGCTCTTCGGCGGCAACAAGCCCCAGCCCTCGGGGTGGCAGACCCCGGTGCTGGCCGGGCTGCAGATCCAGAAGACCGGTTACAGCCAGCCGGTGCCGATCGTCTACGGCACCGCGCGCGTCTCGCCCACCCTCATGTACTACACCGACTGGCGGGTCCACCCGCATACGAGTTCGCAAAGTACCGGCGG
>JAKAFQ010000357.1 GCA_021817875.1 Pseudomonadota bacterium | reverse complement strand
ATCTCCCAGGCAAAGACCGCCCAGAGCAGATGCCCTGCCGAGTACGCGCCGAAGACCAGAACGGCGATGAGGACGAAAGTCATGCCTCGGCTATAGGCAAAGCAGCCGAGGAAATCGCGGGATTTTTTATCTCGGTAACAGGCTGCCTATAGACGGGCAGGCTACTAACGAATGGGGTTTCAGATGACCGCGAGTGTGACAGAAGAGAGCTTCCTGCGTGATGTGCGTGAGCACCGCATGACGGTGCTGCACGATTCCGGACTGTACCGGCACGTACGATTCGCCAAACCCGGCACCAGTGTCATGCAGTTCGACATCGTGACCTGGCCGGGGTATCTGTCGTTCTCCGGAGACATGGGCACGTACGTGTTTTCGCGCTTGCGGGACATGTTCGAGTTCTTCCGCGGCAGCACCGTCGGGCCGATCGAGGTGAACCTCGGGTATTGGGCCGAGAAGTGCCAGGCCGTCGACCGCGACAGCGGGGTGCGGGAGTACAGCCCCGAGCGATTCCGCGAACAGGTCGAGCAGTGGCTCGAGAACGCTGAAGCGAGTGGGGAGTGCCGCGCGGCCGTGCGCAGCGAGGTTCTCATCCATGCCGATGAGGGCGAGTTCGTCGCGCGCCAGGCCGCGGGAGACTTCGAGTTCGACGACGGCTTCGCGTTCACGGATTTCTGGGAGGCGAATTGCAGCGAGTGGACCACGCGTTACGTGTGGTGCTGCTACGCGCTTTCCTGGGCCGTGCGCCAGTACGACGTGGCGAGGGCGCTGGCGGCCTGATCGCTGAGAACCCGGTCGCTGAGCTGGGCGCTGACTGAACCGCCGCGGGCACCTGCCCCGGCGGTTTTTATTTTCGCGGCGATGATGCAGGGAACGTCTCGCAACACCGGTATGCGTTTCGAGACCGACTCGCGATGGTCGGTTTAGCCGTGAGGTATTCGGTCACGATCTGCGCGCAGTGTTATTTCTTCCGTTGCGCCTGGTTTGTCGACCGATCGACCTGGTCTGCGAGGCGGCCGCGTGTGCCGCCTGCGCGATCCGGTAGCGCGATCTAAGCCATGGATTCGTATCTGCCGGGCAAGGGATGTCGCCAGAAAGCGGCAGTTCATCCGATTGCGGCGAGCGTCCGGGCGCCAAGCGGTGATGCCGTCCACAAAAAGGAGGACGTATTAGGTAAAGTTCATTCTTGATTAAGTGGCCTCGTGATATTGTCGAAACGGGTTCAGGGATGCGGTATTTCTGTCCGCCCAGGCTTCGCCGACGCAGCATGCGTCGTGCCCAGAGATAAACGGGCAGCGTAGGGAAAACGAGGGATGCTCCGCCACGAGCACTTCGGTGCTTCGGGTTTTGAGCAGTGAGAGGGAGCCCGCGGGAGTTCGCATCCGTCGGGCAGTGCCCGTAGGTTCGAGACGGATTTTGCATAGACCAGAGATGTCTCGCGGTAATTCGAAGATCGGCCCTGCCCTCGATGATGGGCCGTTATCTCAGAGGCTCACCGTTCCGGAAGGCCTCGATATCCTGCTCATCGATCCTGACGCGCAGAGCTGTCTGCACCTGGCGCGTGAGCTCTCGGACGTGCTGCCGGTGCGTGCGGCAGAAAGAGGAAGTGGCCGCGAGGCGCTCGGTAGTTTCACACGGGCGCGATTCGATGCGGTGATCACGCGCCAATGGATGGGGGATACCGACTGCTGGCGATGGATACGCATGGTGCGCTCGGGGCGGTTCGGGTTCGCTGCGACCCCAGTGTTCGTTCTGTGTTCCGAAGTCGAACATGATGCGCTCGTGCCGGTGCTCGATGCGCATACTCGTCTGATCGTCGAGGACGATCTGGAAGCGTTGCGCGCGGCGCTGTCCCAGATTCGAGCAGGCGTGCGGCGCCAGTCGGTGCTTGTGGTCGAGGATGAGCCGGCCGCCGCACTCGCGGCCGTGCTGGCGCTGCACAAGTACTACCGTGTCGGGGCGGCCGACAGCGGGGAAGGGGGGCTCGCCGTGTGGCGACAGCAACGGCATGACCTCGTATTGCTCGATCTGAGACTGCCGGGAATGTCCGGAGAGGTGGTGCTGCAGGAATTGTTGCGCGAGGAGCCGCGACAGGCGGTCATCGTACTTACTGCGCATGACGCCCCCGAGGAGCACCGGGACCTAATGCTCGCGGGTGCGGTGGACTTTCTTTCCAAGCCGGTGGACCTTCACATGCTGCCGGAGATCTGTGCGCGTGCCTTGCGGCATCAGGCGTGTCTCGCGAGCGCGAGTCGCTCGCTGAGCCAAGAAAGCGCGGTGACCGAACTTGTAGGGCGAGTCCGGGCTGCGCAGTACACCCTCGAGCGCGGCCAGGCAGGACGCGCAGCGCAGCATTTGCAGCATGCCGTATTCGAATCGCGTACACGAATGCTGTCAGATGATGAGTGGGCGCGACTGCTCGGTGAGAACGAGGAGGATTGAGGGCGGGCGCGGTCAACCATGCGCATCGGCGCTGCGGTCTTCACCCAGGATGTTTGCCGGCACGGTGACTATCACCGTGGTGCCTTCTCCTGGGGCACTTTGAAGGTTGCAGGTACCGCCGAGCTGCGCGGCGCGCGCGGATACGATGGCGAGGCCAAGACCGAACCCGTCGGGCCGGGCACCCTCCGGAGACGGGGCCTGCCTGAACTCCTTCCAGACTTCCTCGATCTTATCGGGAGGGATGCCGATGCCGGTATCTTCGACGGAAATCGTCAGCCTATCGTCCTGTGCCCGGAGCGCAACGTGGAGTATGCCGTCCGATGTGTACTTACACGCGTTGTCCACGAGATTGTTCAGGATCTGCAACACCTTGTCCTGGTCGAGCTCGACGACTACTTCGTCCGCTTCAACGGTGAGGGTGTTGCGGTTGTGCGCTGCGAGTAGCCGATATTTTCCGAGCAGATGCTCGCGCAACCGCCCGAGCCGGGTCGGCTGAAGATGCACCGGCTCGCGCGATTCGCCACTGCGCACAAGGGAGAGGACTTGATCGACGCGGTTTGCAAGCTCGTCGCTTTCCTGCAGGATCAGGTTGATGTTGCCCCGGGCGCGTTCGCCGCCGCGCCAGAACTCGAGCTCGTGAAGGACCTCGCTGGCTTGGGCCTGTATCAGGTGCAGGGGGGTCCTCATTTCGTGGCTCATCTGAACCACGAACGTGGTTCTGTATCGCTCTGATTGCTGCACCTCGCGGGTTGCCTCCTGCAGCTCGCGAGTTCTCTGGGCGACGCGCTCCTCGAGAATGCGCGCCTGGCCCGCCTGCTGTTCGAGCAGCCGGTTGTACACCTGTGCGATGGTTCGGGTTTCTTCTGGCCCAGTATTCTCTGGGGCGGTCGGGGCCGGGCTGCCAGGGGAGAACTTGCGCATGACCTGCACGATGTCATTGAGCGGGGAACTGATGTGCTCAGCCACCCACCAAAGGGATGCCATGGCGGCGAGGAGTAGCACGATGCTCATGACGGAGGTGCCGATGATCAGGTGCGAGGCGACGATGCGAGTGGGACGGGTGGAAATGGCAAGTAGGAGCCACCCGAGGACACACGCGTGCCGCGTGCACAAGTGCCCCGCTATCCGCGAGAACACCGGCGTCGAAACGCACCAGAGCCCGTGTACGTGAATGGCCTCGATCACATTTGTGGAACGCCCTCGGCCGGTCGGTCCGGGGCATAGCTTCAGAGTGCCAGCGCGCGCCTCGAGAGTCGCGGCGTTCATGACCGATCTTGCGTAGAGCGCGGCGGCGAGAACCCCATCGTGGCCCACGATCTCGTGTAGCAGATCTTGCGCGGCAGCCGGTACGACCGCGCCGGCAAGCACAGCCGGTTGCGCGCGGGCGGCGATCGCTTGGGCTTGTTCCCTGGCGCTGCTGCGCCCGAGCGTGTAGATCTGCTCTCGGCCGAGCGAAAGCGCAAGGGCGAGGAACGCGCCAACGATGAGGGTGATGACCAACCCCGTGGCGCGCATGGTCTGAGAGCGGATGGTGGCAGGACCCATCGGTGGTCTCACTCTACTCTCCGAGGTTGCGGTGCAGGCCCGGGTGAGCGCGACTTTCCGGGAGGATTCGCTCGGCGCTAGGGCTACTCAGCTGCGGGAGCGCTCTCAGCGTGAGCCAAAAGCTTGCGCTCGCGAACCTGACGGACGGTCTTGAGGATATTGATCGGTTCGTAGCGGCCGTTCGACCAGTACCCGGGCGACTCAGCGCCTTGGCGCCAGATCTGCACCGCGCCGAGCGTGCTCTCGCAGAGCCGCTCCTGCTCGCGTCTGAACCGGGCCTGTCTGTTCTTCATCCTTGCAATGATGCCGAGCACGCCGGCGACTGGATCACTGAGCCCGTCCTTGACCTCTCCGCGTCCCTCGGATATCGCACGAAAGAACTCGATGGTCGAAGGATCGTAGGCGAGCGATAGCAGCGCGGCGGCGAGCAGCCCGGTGTAGAAGGTCTCATTCTGCGGGTTGGCGGTATCGAGTAGTCGCAGCTCATCGGCGTAGAGCTCAACGGCACTGTATACGTCGAAGTCCTCGCTCGTGCCGCCCTCGGCGTCTTCCCCGCGGGCGACGCCGCGCGTTGCGATACTCAGGGCATCGGCGATCGTGCCGCTGCGCAGCCGCTTGGAGGTCAGCACCAGGCCCTGTTCCGAGAAGGCACCGGACACTTTGTCGAATACCGTCTCGGCGGCCGCCTGGGTGTCGAATGCCGCATGCAGCTCGTTGAGCTCGCGCAGGTCATTGCATCGGTAGACGGTTGCAAGCACTTCACCGGGATCCGGCAGCTTCCCCTTCGCCCACAGCATCGCGCGGGTGTGCCCATCGACCTTGGTCAGCTTTCCGTCGAGTTCGGCGGCCACCACCCATCGGGTGGATTCAAGCGCAGGCCCCCGGGCAAGCCGTACGGTCTGCCAATGAGCCTTGCGAGCCTGGCGGGCGGTGTCGCGCCGGCGGGGATGGTCCGGCAGAGCGATCCATGTCGAAACCGGCATCCTCGCCATGTAGCTCTTGCCCGCA
>JAKAFQ010000356.1 GCA_021817875.1 Pseudomonadota bacterium | reverse complement strand
CGGCGCGCGGCGGCGGCTTGCGGGCTGTTGTCCTGCGGATGGACGTTGCGGGCGCTGTTGAGCGCGGCGCGGATGAAGCTGCGCCCCATCTGGCCCCAGGTCGGGCCCTTCTTCGAGTGCAGGCCGATGTTCGACCACATCTTGCGTTTGGCATGCTCACCGCCGGTGACGACGAACTCGGCGGCGAGATAGATCGCGCCGGTCTCGAAGGATTCGGTGGCGTAGCCGCCCGTCCAGCCCTGCGCCGGGTCGTCGTGACCGCCGGGTTTGATGGTCATGCGCACCGGCACCAGCGTGCCCTTGGGGATGAGGTCGAAGCCCTGTTGCTGTTCGGCGTCGTTGAAGTCGTTCCAGTTGCTGGTCATGGCGATTACTCCTGAGATTCGTGAAATGCGGGAATGGCGGAATGGGCTGCGCTGGCGGGCGCGGCTGCGCCCGCGCACTTGGCGATCAGTGCGCTCAAGTCCGGCGGTTCGAGCAGTTCGAGACGACCGCTGCGGTCTTTGGCCGGGTAGCCGTAGGGATTGACGGTGTGGGTGACGAAGGCGCGGTAGGCGCCGCCGTCCTCGGCCTTGATCTCGGCCAGCGTCACGACCTCGTCGACGATGCCGGGCAGTTCGAGGCTGGTCTTGCTGCCCTCGATCTGCGGCACGAACACCTTGCGGTTGTAGTCGTCGAGCCGTTCGTCGAGGATGGCGACGAACACCACGTTCTTGCCCCGGGCGTGTTGCAGGTGGGTCAAGGCGCTGACCATTTCCTGCCCGAGCAGGCCGTAGGCACCGCGCATGTCCGGCTTGCCGGTGCGGTCGCTGGTGGCACCCGGTTGCGTCTTGCACCACGCGAAGCACTGGCGCGAGAGCTGCGTGATCGAGTCGAGGAAGAAGGTCTGGTAGCGGTCGAGCTGCGCTGGATCGCCGAACTTCTCGACGACGTGGTCGTAGTGCGCCTGCGAGAACGCGGCGTCCGGCGGCAGCGACTTGTCGGGCCCGGCGAGGAACACGAAGAAGTCGCGCGACTCCGGCCACGACGCCGGACGGATGGTGTCGCCCGGCCAGTCGGCCACAGCAAGGTCGCCCGCCTCGATGTCTAGGAACAGCGTGGTGGCCGGGTCGAGGTCTTTGAGCCGGGTGGTCTTGCCGATGCCGGACTTACCGAGCATCAGAAGCTTGACGCCCTTGCGCTCGGCCATGCGCTGCTGCGCGGAGATGATCGGGAGGGACATCACGCCACCTCCTTCAGCTCGTCGGCGACGGCGGGATTCCAGAGAATCTGGTAGCCGCTGTGGCCATTACGCGAGTACGGCATGGCTTCGGCCCGCGCTTCACCGGCCTCGGTCAGTTCCCATTCATCGCGGTCGTTGCGGAACTGGAAGCCGTGTGATGCCAGCAACTGGTTCGTGGCCTTGGCCGAGCGGTTGAGCAGCTTGCCGAGCTGGGTAGCGTTGAGCGAGCAGATCGGCTCGTTGGCAGCGGGCAATGCGCGGCGCAGGGTTTCGACGGCGAGGCCCGTGTTCTCGTGGATGCAGGTCAGCGTCGCCGCCATCGCAATGCCGGTTTTGACGCCCGGCACCTTGGCGACCGCCTCGCCGATCAGCAGGATCGCGCTCACGCGGTCGTGGGTCGGCGCGGGCAAAGCCGCCAGCGCACCGGGGGCGGAGTACGCGCCGGTCTGGCGGATCGCGGGCAGCACCTCGCCGGTCACCCAACGCTTGAAGCGTTTCGCGGCGTCCTTGGTGCTGCCGAGGATCAGGGCGTAGAGGCCCGATTCGTTGACGTGGTTGGCGCGCTGCGTGCGCCCGAGGTTGTCGATGACCTCCAATTTCTGGAGGTCATCGACATCGACGTGCGACTTGATCGCCTGAGACGGATTGCCCATCTCCAACGCATCGCAGACGTCGCTGGCGTTGAACCACGGCAGGCCCGCGTCGTCGACCTGCACGCGCACGGCATGCGCCTCGAACTGGAAGGGAATGATTGCGCTCATGATCAGTCCTCCCACGCGACGTCGACGATGCGGTCGGCCCCGCGCGCGGCGCGCTTGCGCACCTCGGTGTGGAGTTCTTCCAGCGCGGTGCGGCGGCGACCGAGCGCCAAGGCTTCGGCATTGGCGGTTTGGATGGCGAAGGCCAGTTCGTCCACCGTGGCCGCGTCGAGCGCGACGACCACGTCATGGCCGTCGGCATCGCGATAGCGGATGTCGTCGGGAAGGTGTTCGCCGTAGATCGACGGCAGTTGCTTGCGCAGCGAAACGATGAGACTGGTGCTCATGATCAGTGCTCCGAATCGAGGGAAAGGGTGAAGGACGGCTTGCCGGAATCCACGGTGCGAGCGGCGGCGAACTGCTGCTGGAGCGCCGGAGGCCAGTTCGTGAAGCGGGACTCGGAGACGGACAACTTGATGTCGAGGTAGCCCTCGACCTTTTCGCCCGAGGCCACGATGCGCTCGGCGATTTCTGCCAGTTGCTTCTGATCCCAACTGACCTTCTTGGGCAGCTCGAACTTGATGCGCAGCGGGCCATCGGCGATGTGGGCGGTGCCGAAGTCACGACCGGACTCGCGCAGCGCCGTGCGGGCCTGCTCGCCGTAGGCGGCATCGAGCGCCGCGTCGAACTTGGCGCGCGCCTTCTTGAGCCAGTCGAGGGCCTCGTCGAGGTTCTTGTCGATCTCGGCCTTCTGCACGGCGGGCAACGCGGCCAGTTGGCCGACGGACATCGCGGCGATGTCGGCGGGAAAGAGGGTGATGTCGTTCATGGCATCGCTCCTCAGACCGCCGCACGCTCGGACGTCGAGTCGTGCAGCGCTTGGCGCTCGAACTCGATGACCGCGTCCACGGGATAGCCGACGCGCTTGGACAACTTCAGGTAGCGCGGGCCGCGGCCTTCGCTGCGCCAGCGCTGGAGGGTCTTGGGGCTGACGCCCCACCGCTGCGCCAGCTCGTTTTCGTTGAGCACCCGGCGGTCGCCGGGCGAGAGGCTGTTGATCGCCTGCTGCGGCGACCGGGGGGTAGTGCTGGTTGGTGTCTGCATGGAATGCTCCTGTGACGTTGTTGAGGAACAGGTGTCATTCCAAACTTCGGGTGGCGAACCTTTAAGGGACGCAATGGCGAACCAGGCGGGAACTTCGGGTTCGCCGATCACTGCCTGCGAGCCTCAGCGACCGAGCGTGCGGCCATCTAGCGGGCTTGACACGCAAGTATCTTATTGCCTATTATTGGCAAGCAATTACTTGCCTTACGCGACGCCTCATGCCAAATCCCGCAGCTCAAGCTGACGCCTTGTTCAAGGCACTGGCCGACCCCAGCCGGCGCAAGCTGCTCGACGTTCTCCACGCGCACGACGGGCGCACCCTGAGTGAGCTGTGCGAGCACCTGGACATGACCCGACAGGGCGTGACACAGCATCTGGCCGTGCTCGAAGCGGCGAACTTAGTGGCCACTGTCTGGCGTGGCCGCGAGAAGTTGCATTTCCTGAATCCGGTGCCGCTGCAGGAGATCTACGAGCGCTGGATCGCCAAGTTCGAAAAGCCGCGCCTGAAGGCGCTTTCCGACCTCAAACGACGACTGGAGAAACACCATGAATAGATCGACCTTCCTCTACGTGACCTACATCCGCACGACGCAAGAGCGCCTGTGGTCGGCCCTGACCGAGGACACGGAATTCATGCAGCAGTACTGGTTCGGCGTGAAGTGCCTGAGTCAGTGGCAGGCCGGCTCGTCTTGGAAGATGGACCATGGCGGCGGCAGGATCACCGATGAAGGTGAGATCGTGGAAAGCCAGCCCCCGAAGCGGCTCGTCATCCGCTGGCGGCACCTGGCGGACCCGCAGGCCGCCGCCGAGGGCGATGCCTTTTGCACGATGGAGCTGGAGCCGTTCGGCTCGGCGATCAAGCTGACCGTGACCCACACGAGCGAGCGTGAACACTCCAAGTTGATCGAAAAAGTCTCGGGCGGCTGGCCGAAGATTCTCGCCAACCTCAAATCACTGCTGGAGACGGGGTCGGTGGTGCTCGACGAGGCGTACCCGGCGCCGAAGGGATAGGCGCCAGCGCATTCCGAGAAATCCGGTATGGATTCCATCAGCGAGAAGGTAATGAGCCATGCAAGATTTGACAGATGCGAACTGCCTCGTGGGCGTGGACTGCTCAATTGAGGTTGCTGCCGCGCTGGACGACGTGTGGCAAGCCTGGACCACGACGGCTGGTGCAAGAAGTTTTTTCGCACCCGTGACGAATATCAGGCTGGCACTGGGCGGGGAATACGAGATCCAGTTTCATCCCACGGATGAACGTCACGGCACCAAAGGCCTGAAGATCCTCAGCTATGCACCGAAGAGCATGCTGTCGTTCCAGTGGAATGCGCCGCCACACATGCCCAGTGTGCGCGATGGCAACACCTGGGTCGTCGTGGAGCTTGCCGAGTTGTCGTCCGATCAGACACGGGTTCGGCTGCGTCACCTGGGATGGCAAGGAGGACCGGAATGGGATGAGGCCCGCATTCACTTCCGGAGAGGCTGGAGCGGCGCGCTTGCACGTCTGAGCCGCCGGTTCACGCAAGGCCCGATTGATTGGGCTCGCGAACCCATGATGTGGCAAGAACATCGACCCGCAGTTGATGCCTCATGACGTCCTGCTCTGGCTGCGGCATCTCTCAGCCGTGGCCGAAGATGCTACTGACGTGCTCAAAGATCAGATGCGCGCGGCGGGCTACGCTTCGTGGAGCGCATCGATGAGCGGACAGCGCACACGCCCGCGTGTGGTCGAGCACCGCGCCACCAGATCCGCAAGGACGGTTTCGATGCGCTTCAGATCGGCGATGCGGGCGCGGACGTCAGCGAGTTTCTTGCGCCCCTGCTCACGCGCTTGCTGGCAGTGCGTGCCGTCCTCGAGCTCGAGCAGATCGGCCACTTCGTCGAGACTGAAGCCCAGCCGCTGCGCCGACTTGATGAAGCGGATGCGGCCAAGCTCATCGCCGCTGTAGCGGCGGATGCTGCCCAGGGGA